>CACXFE010000148.1 GCA_902766855.1 Oscillospiraceae bacterium
CCCGGTTTGACGCTTCGTGCGAAGCACTGCGCCGCCATGTTTTGCGATTACATATCATCGCAAATTCGGACAGCGCGGAAGACCAGCAGATCAAACTGGCGGTGCGGGACCGCATTCTGGAAAAGGCCGCCGTGTTTGCGGAAGGGCAAACCGACCGCGCGCTTGCCGAGGAGGCAGTGCGGCGGCACCTGCCCGAACTGGAACGGGAGGCAGATGCGGTACTGGCCGAGAACGGCTATGCTTATACCGCCCGCGTGACGATCGAAGACAGTTTTTTTGAAACCAGAGAATACGAGGCGTTTACCCTTCCCGCCGGCACCTATCGCTCGGTTATGGTGCGGCTGGGGCAGGCAAAGGGGAAAAACTGGTGGTGCGTGGTTTTTCCGGCGGTCTGCATTCCCGCCGCGGCGCCGCAAGCCCGCTTGTCTGACGCGGTCCCCCGGCGCGATGCCGCCGTTGCGGAGCATCCTGAACGGTATGAAATGCGCTTTAAAGCGGTGGAATGGTACGAGGATTTAAAAAAATTTTTAAACAGACAATAAAAATGCTTGCAATTTGAAAAGGTTTGTGTTATTATTTATAATACGCAATAAATTGAGAGGGGTGACAACGATGAAGGAAGGTATTCATCCGCAGTACGAAAAGGTTACCATTAAGTGCGCATGCGGCGCGGAGTTCGAAACACGCTCAACTAAAAAGGATATCCGTTTGGATATTTGTTCTAAATGTCATCCGTTTTTTACCGGCAAGCAAAAGTTGGTAGACACCGGCGGGCGCGTAGACAGATTCAAAAAGCGTTTCGGCATGGAATGATAACACCTTTTACTCCGCGGTTGCCGCTTGGCAACTGCGGATTTTTTATGAACGGAGGATCGGATGGAAGGCTATATCACGGCTTTGAAAGAGTCGGTCTATGAAATCACCGAAAAGCGTTCCCGCTTTATCGCCACGCTTCGGCACTGCGAAAATGAAGAGGCGGCCGCCTCTTTTTTGAGCGAGATGCGCGCCCGGTATTGGGATGCGCGCCACAATGTTTTCGCCTATTCGGTATCGGGGGGCGCGTTCAAGCGCTTCTCGGATGACGGCGAGCCCCACGGCACCGCCGGGAAGCCGGTGCTGGATGTGGTGGAAGGCTCGGGGATGACCGATATTGCCATTGTGGTGACCCGGTATTTCGGCGGGGTACTGCTTGGCACCGGCGGGCTTGTGCGCGCCTATTCCGCCGCGGCAAAAGGGGCGGCGGATCAGGCGGAGCGCGTCAGGATGACGCCTTGCGCCGTCTATAAAGTCACCTGCCCGTATGCCGATCATGACCGGTTGCTTCATCTGATCGAGAACGCGGGGGGACGGGTGGAAGACACGGCTTTTGCCGAAGCGGTCACCCTGCAATTTTATTTGGAAGACGCCGCGGCGGCCGGGATGGAGGCAAAACTGCGGGAAACCTTTTCCGCCCGGCTTATCGCCGAGCGGCTGGAAGAACGGCTTTTGCCGGTAAAAACGGAGGATCGCCCATGAAAAAACATCGCAAAATACGCGTTATATCGTTGGTAGCCCTGCTTCTTTTGCTGCCGCTCGCCTGTTTTGGGCCGAGCGCGTATATCGTCCGGCACGAAAAAAGCAACATCCTCCCCGCGGAGGATGCCGCGGCGGCGGAAGCCGAATGTGCGATCATCTTCGGCGCCGGCGTGCGGAATGGAAAACCCACGCCGATGCTGCGGGATCGCCTGCTTACCGGCATTTCCCTTTATCAGAGCGGCGCGGTAAAAAAGTTGATCATGAGCGGGGATCACGGCCGGACAGAGTATGACGAAGTAAATGTGATGAAGGCGTTCGCAGTGGAGCGCGGGGTGCCCGATACCGATGTTTTTATGGATCACGCCGGTTTTTCCACTTATGAAACCCTCTACCGTGCCGGGGCGGTTTTTGAAGCCGAAAAGGTGATTCTGGTCACCCAAACCTATCACCTTTACCGCGCGTTGTATATCGCGGAAAAATTAGGGCTGTCCGCCAAAGGCGTTTCCGCCGATCTGGCCGACTACCGGGGGCAGTTCAAGCGCGATTTGAGGGAAATCATCGCGCGGGACAAGGACTTTTTCACTTGTATGCTGAAACCGAAACCCACCTATCTCGGGGAAAAGATCCCCGTCAGCGGGGACGGAAATCTCACCAACGACCGGTTTTAACCGATTTCCCCGTAAAAATTTTGCCGAGAAAAAGGAGTTTTCGTTTTTTTGGCGAATATAGGTTATAGAAGGGGGGAATCCGGATGGATTGTGCCAGAAAAATCACGGAGGAAAACGAGAAAAAGTTTCTCTGCTCCGCCGCCACGCTTTGCGTGAACTCCAAGGGCAGAAAGCACCCGGAGGAAGAGTGCCCGCTCCGCACCTGTTTTCAGCGGGACCGGGATCGCATCATTCATTCCAAGGCTTTTCGCCGCCTGAAACATAAAACACAGGTTTTTCTTTCCCCCGAATCCGATCATTACCGTACCCGCCTCACCCATACGCTGGAAGTGGCGCAGATCGCCCGCACGATCGCCCGCGCCCTGCGGCTGAATGAAGATCTGACCGAGGCGATCTCCTTAGGGCACGATCTCGGACATACCCCTTTCGGCCATGCGGGAGAGCGCGCGTTAAGGCAGGTTTCCGGCTTGGATTTCACCCATTATGAGCAGAGTGTGCGGGTTTGTGAACGGCTGGAAAAAGGCGGGGAAGGGCTGAATCTGACCGCCGAGGTGTTGGATGGGATCCTGCGGCACACCACCGGGGAGGAGGCCGCCACCCCGGAAGGGCGCATTGTGCGGCTGGCGGATCGGGTGGCGTACATCAACCATGATATTGACGATGCGATTCGCGCCGGGGTGATTTCGGAAACCGATATTCCCGCCGATATTCGGGATGCGTTGGGGCATAGCAAAAGCGCCCGGATCGGCACTTTGGTGACCGCGGTGGTCGATCACGGCGCTGAAAAAATCGGGATGGATCGCGATACCGCGTATTTCTTCGACCGCCTGCATGAATTTTTGTTTGAGCGGGTTTATACCAATCCTACCGCCAAATCGGAAGAAACCAAGGTGCTGGGCATTGTAGAAGGGCTGTTTGCCTATTACCTGCAAAATCCGGGGCGGATGACGCCGGAATATCAAACCATTGCCGCGCGGGAAGGCCTGCACCGCGCGATCACCGATTATATCGCCGGGATGACCGATCATTACGCCATCACCACCTATTCGGATATTACGATTCCGAAAGCGTGGTCGATCTGATGCTTTTCGCCGGCGTCTGACATCACGGGAAAGGAGGAATACCATGCTGATCCCCGAAGATGTTGTAAACGAAATCAAATATCGCAATCCGATCGAAGAACTGGTTTCCTCTTATGTGAATTTAAAACGGCGGGGGAAAAATTTAGTGGGGCTTTGCCCCTTTCACAGTGAAAAAACGCCTTCTTTTACCCTCTACCCGGAGAACGGCTCGTTTTATTGCTTCGGCTGCGGGGTGGGGGGAGATGTTTTCACCTTCACCGGGCTGATTGAAAATCTGGATTACGGCGAATCAATTCGCCTGCTTGCCGAGCGATCGGGCGTCACTCTCCCACAGGACGGGATCGACGATTCCATGCAGCGGTTGAAAAACCGCATTTATGATATCAACCGTGACGCCGGGCGGTTTTTCCATCAATATATGTTGTCGCCGGCCGGAAAATGGGGGCTTGATTACCTGACCGGCAGAGGATTGACCATGGCGACCATCCGGCATTTCGGGCTGGGCGCCGCGCCCGATTCCTGGACGGCGCTGACCGACCATCTGCGAGCCAAAGGGTACAGCGAAAGCGAACTGCTTGCCGCCGGTGTTGCGGGCAAAGGCAACCACGGGGTGTATGATCGCTTCCGCAAGCGGGTGATGTTTCCCATTATCAATATCCGGGGCAATATCATTGGTTTCAGCGGCCGCGCCATGCCGGGGGAAGATAAGCAGGGCGCAAAATATGTCAACACCGCCGACACCCCGGTTTATAAAAAAAGCGCCAATCTGTTCGGGATGAATTTTGCCAAAAGCGCCTGTGCCGAACGGGTGATTTTGGTGGAAGGCAATATGGATGTGATCTCCCTGCATCAGGCGGGGTTTACCAACACCGTGGCGCCGCTGGGCACCGCGTTCACGGCGGAGCAGGCAAACCTTTTGGCGCGGTATACCAAAGAAATCGTGCTGATGATGGACGCCGACGCCGCCGGGCAAAAAGCCATCCGGCGGGATATGGAAATTTTGCAAAACACCGGGCTGGCCGTGCGGGTGGTTTCGATCCCGGACGGGAAGGACCCGGATGAATTTATCAAGAAAAACGGGGCGGAGCGCTTTGCCGCGTTGTTGGAGGGCGCCGTCAGTGATATGGAGTTTAAATTGCTCACCGCCGCCGCGGGGATCGATGTGACAAGCGACGACGGGAAACTGCGCTACCTCTCCGCCGCCGCGGAGGTGATCGCCGCTTCGGATGATGAGATCGCGCGGGATCTTTACATCGGGCGCCTGTCGGAAAAATACGGCGTTTCCCGCACGGCGCTTTCCGCAAAAGTGGAAGAACTGCGGAAAAAGACCGCGCGAAAGAAAGAGCGCAAAGCATTCAGCGATATGGTTCGCCCGAAGTTTTCCGGCAATGAAATAAACCCCGAGCGCCGCACTTCCCCGCGCGGAACAGCGGCGGAAGAAACGGTTTTGGCGATCCTGTTGAAAAACCCCGATTACTGTGCCGAAACCGCCGCGCAGTTGCCGCCGGAAAAATGGATCACCACGCTGAACAGGCGTATTTTCGAAGTGATGATCGAAGCCGAAAAGGAAGGCCGGGCATTGGATCTTTCCCTGTTCGGGCAGAAACTGCTGCCGGCGGAAATGGGATATTTGGTATCCCTGCAAAACAGCGAAAAAGCCGGGCAAAACCCGAAAACGGTATTAAAAGATTGCATCGGGGTAATATTAGAAGAGAACCTGCTTTCCCGTTCTGCCGATCAAACAGAGCAAACCACGGCGGATTGGGCGGAAAAAATGAAAAAAATGGTCGAGAATAAAGCGAAGGGAAATTAAAAACATGGAAAAGAAGAACGAAAAGGAAAACAAAACACTGGAACCGGCGGAAATCGAGGAAGAAAAAGACCTTTCGATCGACGAGATCGAAAACGCGCCGGATGACCCGGAGGAACTCTTTTCAGAACCGCCCACGCTGGAACTGGATTTCGATGAGGAACCGACCGACGACGAACTGAAACTCGAAGAGATGGATATTGACCAACTCAACGAGGATATGAATTTCGATAATATGAATTTAGATGACCCGGTCAAGGTTTATCTGCGGGAGATCGGGCGGGTGCCGCTTTTATCTTCGGAAGAGGAAGTGGAACTGGCGGTGCGGATCACCGAAGGGGATGAACAGGCCAAAAAGCGCCTGACCGAAGCCAACCTCCGGCTGGTGGTCAGCATAGCGAAAAAATATGTGGGCAGAGGGATGTATTTCCTTGATCTGATCCAGGAGGGCAATGTGGGCCTGATCAAAGCCGTGGATAAATTCGATTATCAGAAGGGCTTCAAGTTTTCCACTTATGCTACTTGGTGGATTCGCCAAGCCATTACCCGCGCCATTGCGGATCAGGCGCGTACCATCCGCATCCCCGTGCATATGGTGGAAACCATCAACCGGCTGAAAAAGGTTCAAAGCCAGTTGCTGCATGAAAACGGCTATGAACCGAGTGAAGAACTGATCGCGGAAAAAATGGATATGCCGGTAGAGCGGGTGCGGGAGATCATGCGGGTCGCACAGGAGCCGGTTTCCATGGAAACGCCGATCGGGCCGGAAGAAGATTCCCGTTTGATGGATTTTATCCAGGACGCGGACGCGCTGGCGCCCGATGAAGCCGCCATGAAAGCCATTACCAATGAAGATATCGACGGCGTGTTGAAAACCCTGACGCCGCGGGAAGAATCGGTGATCCGCCTGCGCTTCGGCTTGCAGGACGGGCGCTGCCACACGCTGGAAGAAGTGGGCATGGAATTTAATGTGACGAGAGAGCGGATCCGCCAGATCGAGGCCAAGGCTCTTCGCAAACTGCGCCACCCGGTCAGGAGCAATAAATTCAAGGATCGTTAAAGCGGCATATTTGCCGGCGGAAGTGCATATATAAAGATGGGGTGAACCATTTTGAATTCTGACAAGGATATGAAAATCGCGGGTGACAAGCCTTCCCGCGATCTGAAACAAAACCGGGAAACCGGCGAACAGGCGCCCGCCTCCAAAGCCGACCTTGCGGCGGCAAAAGAACTCGGGCGCACGGTGGCGTTCTGTTTTATGCAGGACGCCGAGAAGGTTGCCCGCCTCCCGGAGGACGACGATTCACAGCCGGTGATTCAACGGCGACTGTTGCTTTCTTTCACCGCCACGGTCGGGTTTGAACAGTTCTGCCCGAGCGACACGCTGGCAGGGATCGCGCAAAAAAGTTTTTTGGATACCTTAAAGAAGGAAGACGGTGAACTGTACCGTTCTTCTTCGGATACCGGCGCGTTTTCCTTCTATTATCTGGCGTATCGCCGCGGCAGTGAGATCGACCGGCGGATCGGCCAGACCTTTGCCATGCTCTGCTCGCATGACGGCGACCCGATCTATCAGGAACTCGGGGAGGCGCTGTACTGCTGGTTTTTGTCGGTCGTGCGAAAAAGCGCGGCAAACGCGGGTTTTGCACAGAATGCCGGTTGATTTTCCGTCACCTTTTCCCGTGAAAAGGTGATTTTTTATTGCGCCCGCCGCCCACAAAAATTTCTGTTGACATTCTCCATGTATTTGTAGTACCATATTTTTGTATTCTTGTAAGAAAGGATTTCCTTGAAACGGAATGAACAAGTATAAAACCCTGTTTTCCAACACGATGTTGATCAGCCTCGGCACTTTCGGCTCCAAAATCCTGGTGTTTTTCATGGTTCGGTTTTACACCGGCTATCTCACACCGGCGGATTACGGCACGGCTGACCTGATCACCCAAACCGCCAATCTGCTGTTTCCGCTCATCTCTTTCGGGATTACCGACGGGGTGTTTCGCTTCGCCGTGGATAACGCCCGGGGCAGGCGCAGTATTTTCACCGTCGGCGCCGGCACAATCACGGCAGGGGCGATCCTCTTTTTCGGCATTGTGCCGCTTTTGTATCTTGTAAAAGATTTCCGGGGGTACATTTGGCTGATCGTGTTGTATACCATGGCATACTGTTATCATTCCCTGTGCGCCCAGTTTGTGCGCGCCACGGGAAACACCGCGCTGTTCGCCGCACAGGGCATTCTGAACACCGCCATGGTGATCCTTTTCAATATTCTGTTTTTGGCCGTGTGGCATATCGGGGTGACAGGGTATGTCCTTTCGGTGGTGCTGGCGGATCTGCTTTGCACCGCGTTTTTGATCGTCAAAGAAAAACTGTGGAAGCAGTTCACCCCGCATCCCGCTGCGGCGGCGGCAGGAAAAATGCTGCGGTACAGCATCCCGTTGATCCCCGCCACGGTGTTCTGGTGGATCACCAGCGTGTCGGATCGGTACATGGTTAAAGGCTTTATCGGGAGCGAGGCCAACGGGATCTATGCCGTTTCTTACAAGATTCCCACGATCCTCACCCTGGTTTCCAGCCTTTTTATGCAGGCGTGGCAGTTTTCCGCCGTGACCGAATCACACGGGGATAAAGCCGAGCATACGCGCTTTTTCTCGGAAGTATGGCGCTCTTTTCAAGCAATCATGTTTTTGGCGGGCGGGGTGATCATTGCCCTTTCGAAACCCGCGATCCGCCTGCTTTCCACCGAAAAGTATTATGAGGCATGGCGGTATGTGCCGCTGCTTTCGGTGGCGATGATCTTTACCGGCTTTGTTTCGTTCACCGGCACGGTGTATGTGGTGACCAAAAAAAGCGGCATTTCGTTTTGGACGGCGTTTGTCGGCGCGGCTTCCAATCTGGTTCTCAATCTGTTATTGATCCCTTCGCCCCTTGGGGTGCAGGGCGCGGCGTTGGCAACCGTGGCCAGTTATGCTTTGGTCTTTGTGATCCGCGCGATCAATGCGCGCCGGTATATTCCTTTTCGGCTGTACCCGCGGCAGGTTTTGCTTTGCACCCTGATCATCAGCCTGCAAACCGCTTTTGCGGTTTTGGAATGGAAAGGGTGGATCGCGGTGCAGGGGATCTGTATTGTACTGCTGGCAGCGGTCAATTTCCGTTTTTTGCTGGCGTTTCTTAAAAAAATTCTTTCCTTTGTTCTGCCGCGGCGCGGCGGGCAGGAAACCGCATAACGATTTGATTGTTCGGAGGGAATCCTTTTGCAACTTTGGGAGTTTTTGTGGAGTACATGGATTGGGAAAATCGTGATGACGCTGCTGATCTCGATGGTGCCCGTGCTGGAACTGCGGTGCGCCATTCCCATTGCCACCGCGGCGGGCTTGAATTTTTGGGCGGCGATCGGGATCGCCGTGATCGGGAATCTGATCCCCGTGCCCTTTATTATTTTGTTTATCAAAAAAATATTTGCCTTGTTGCGGCGGATGAACCCGAAGTTTGACGGGCTGGTCACACGGCTCGAAAAGCGGGCGGAGAAGAAATCCGCCACCGTCCAGCGGTATGCCTTTTGGGGGCTTTTTATTTTGGTGGCGATCCCGTTGCCCGGCACCGGGGCATGGACGGGGGCTTTGGTGGCGGCCATGTTGGAAATGCCGCTGAAAAAAGCCTTTCCCGCCATTGCGTTAGGCGTTCTCGGCGCCGCCGCGATCGTGTCGTTTGTCACCTATGGCGCCGGTTCTTTGATTGCAGGCGCATAAACATAAGAAACAATCCCGCAAACGGATCCGGGAAGGATCGGCTTGCGGGATTGCTATTTATTTGCCGAAAAGTTTAAATTTCTTCTTTTCCACCGGCGCCGAGGTGATTTCCAGAACGGTATAGCCGGTTTCGTCAATCGCTTTTCTCAAAGCGGCTTCTTCGGGCGCCTGTTCGGCAAGAATCACGGTTTCTCCCTTTTTAAAGGAAGATTTCACGCTCTTCACCGAAAAGTGGGCGCGGACGGCGTCGTTGATATGCGCTTCACACATACCGCACATCATGCCGTCGATTTTAACGGTTGTTTGTATCATGGGGATTCCTCCTTATTCTTGTCCTTTCATGGCTTCCACCATGTCAACTTTGCGGCTTTTCCGGGCGATCATCCATCCGACGATCAGGGAAACCCCGAAGGTCAACAGGGTGCTGACCGCATAGGTGATCGACCCGATCGCAAGGGACAATTCATATTCCGCCGCCAGGGCGACCAGTAAATACTGTAAAACGCCGATCCCCGCCGGGATCCCCAGCGCCACCCCGATCACCGTCAGCCACAGGTTTTGCCCGATCAGCAGGCGGCCGATTTTTTTATCCTTAAAGCCCAACACTTTCAGGGTTGCCATTTCGCGGGTTCTTTCGGTATAACTCATCACGCCTAAATTGTACAGCACCACGATCCCTAAAATAACAGCCGCCAGCATCAGCAGAACGATCATCACATTCATGAGTTCGATAAAGGTATCAAACGAATCAATGATGCTTTGTTTGGTGTGGGTGTTGATGATCTGCTCGCTCGGAGCGATCTCAACCGACTTGGTATAGAGGATATTGGTGCGGTAAGGGAAACCGATTTGATCGGCATAGGCTTCGGTCATCACGATGCTTTCGGAAAGGGAACGGATCACTCCCGCGATGCGCACGGTGTAGCGGTCGTCCGTTCCGAAGGGGGAGAAGGTGAGCGTATCGCCTGCCTGCACATCGTTGTCTTTTGCGATGCGCTCGCACACATAAGCGCCGTCATCCGTCAGGGTGACAAAACGGCTTTCGCCCGTGATAAACCGCACAAGATCATGTGAAATGCCGTATACTTCCGCCCCGACCGATTGATCCGCCACCTGCACATTCATTTTTGCGCAGCGGTCACAATCATACTGCTCGCACAGCGCCGCCGTTTCTTCCTCGGTGATGGTTTCCGTATCCAGGTTGATGCGCATTTCATAGCGGATCGTGTCATGATAGAACAACTTTACAAAGGCGCTCATGGTATCGTTCATGCCAAGCGCGCCCACCAGCAGGACCGTACAGCCGATGATGCCGAAAAGCGTCATGCCGGTTCTGGATTTATGGCGCAGGCTGTCGCGCAGATTCCATTTGGTGCCGAAGCCCAGTTTGTTCCAGAAAGGCAGGCGCTCGATGAAAAGCGAGCGCATTTTTTTAGGCGAGTACGGGCGTAGGGCGTCCGCCGCGGTGCCGCGCAGCATGGTTCGCACGGAGAGAAAACCGATCAGCAGTAAAAAGAGGTTCATCGCCGCGATCGTAACCCATACGAACGGCGGAACATACAAACTCCAGTCGTCCATATCAAGATAGGTGCCCATGGCGCCGCCCGGGTTCATGATATACCAACCGAGCGCCCAACCCAGCAAAAGACCGAACAGCGTGCCGGCAAGCCCCACGGTCAGCGCGTAGCAAGCGTAATGCAGGGTGATCCGCCGATCCCGGAATCCGAGCGCCTTAAAGGTGCCGATCTGGGTTTTTTCGGCGGCGGTCAGGCGGTGCATGGTGGTGACCATGGTCAAAAGAGCGATCGCCAAAAACAGGACCGGCAGGATGCTGCCCATGGTTTTGCCTTCTTCGCTTTCCCCCATGGCTTCGGCATAGGAAACCGTGTCATCTTTGGAAAGCAACAGCATGGTTTTTCCGAGGGCGCGATTGATTTGCTCGGTGCATTCCTTCTTTTCAAGGGTGGTTTGCAGGTTGATTTGCGGGTAGTATTCCGTCCCGAGCGCGTTTTTCAACATCACCGGCGAAATATAAACAAACCCGAAAGAAGAGTAATCCGGCATCAACTGGGTGGCGTCCGGCAGGCAGATCAGGTATTCCCCCGCCTTGACAAGCCCTTTTATCGTTCCGGTGATTTCCAGATTTTTATAAATCAGCGTTAAGCGGTCGCCCAGGTGCAGGCCGTTTTCCCTGGCATATCGGTCGGAGAGCCATAAGCCGTCTTCGCTGGTTTTGTCATAGGCGTCGCCGTCGATCAATAAAATGCCGGATACGCGCATATTTTCACTGACGGTCAGGGCCAGAGTATCGTCGTTTCCCTTTACCGCAGTGCCTACCGAAAGATAGCGCGATGCGGCGGTCACTTCTTTGATGGCGGCAACTTTCGCGGCGTCCTCCGCGGAAAAGCCCGTTTCGGAAATGACGCGGTAATCGGCAAAGCCGGTTTGGTCAAAAAACGCATGCACATCTTTTTCAAGGCTGTACCATTCCATATTAAATCCGACAAACACACCGATCCCGAGGGCGATCATCACGATCATCGAGATGAATTGTGCGCGGTATTTTCCCATGGTGCGAAATAATTTTTTGCGCATTTACCATTCCACCTCTTCCACCGAAAGGGGATGCTCTTGATGAACAAGAGAACGGATTTTTCCGTTTTTCACGCGGATCACGGTATCGGCAATACCGGCGATGTTTTGGTTGTGCGTAACGATCACGATGGTTTTGCCGTATTCTCTTGCCATGGTCAGCAACACTTGCAGTACCACTGCCCCGGTTTCGGAATCCAGCGCGCCGGTCGGCTCGTCACATAAAAGGATTTGGGGATTTTTCGCCAATGCCCGTGCAATGGAAACCCGCTGCTGCTCCCCGCCGGACAGTTCGGCGGGAAATTTGTTCATGTGGTCTTCCAGCCCGACCGCTTCCAGCATTTTTACCGGGTCAAGCGCATCGTGCGCGATCTCCTTGACCAACGCCACATTTTCAAGCACGGTCAGGGTCGGGATCAGGTTATACGCCTGAAAAACAAAGCCCACTTTTGCCGCGCGGTAATCCGCCAACTGATCCCGCGTGAGGCGGGAAATATCCTGCCTGTCCACCGTCACGGTGCCGCTTGTCGGGCTGTCAAGCCCCCCGAGCAGATTGAGCAAGGTGCTTTTGCCCGCACCGCTCGGCCCTAATACCACGATCAAATCCCCTTTGCAAAGGGAAAAAGTCACATCGTCCAGTGCTTTTTGCTGGTGATCGCCGACCGTGTAAACACGGCTTACATTTTGAAATTCTACGATATTTGCCATTCGAGAGTGGCTCCTTTCATGAAAAACTGCAAAAAAA
>CACXFE010000149.1 GCA_902766855.1 Oscillospiraceae bacterium
CACTTATGAAGATTTCTGGAAAGCGATTGTTGATGCGTATAACGGCGATATCGCCAAAGCCGTGGAAGCCGAAAGCGCCGGTTCCGATCTGATCCAGTTAACGATCGCCGCCCTCGGTGAAGAATACCTCAACGCTGTAAAGACCGGCGACTCCGCTGATAATATCACCGGTATCGTTCGTGTTGACGATTATTCTATGAAAGTCACCACCACGCAGGTTGACGCAACTGCGATTTATCAGTTGACTCTTGCAATCACCCCGCTTCATTATTATGGCGACAAAGCCAAATATGATTATGCCAACAACAAGTTCGGTTTCGATAAAGGAAATTTGTCTACCGTTCGTGCCAAGACTACCAAGCCGATGGGCGCCGGTCCGTACAAATTCGTCAAATTCGAAAACGGTGTTGTAAACTTCGAAGCCAACGAGAATTATTATCTCGGCGAGCCCAAGACCAAGTTCGTCAACTTCCAGGAATGCGTTGCGGATGACGATAAGTTGAACGGTGTTACCACCGGCACGATCGACATTACCGATCCTTCCTTCTCGGATGAAACCGTAAAAGCGATCGAAAAAGCCAACAGCGGCAAATTGGATGGCGATGTGATCACCACCAACACGGTTGACAACCTCGGTTACGGTTATATCGGTATGTGCGCCGATGTGCTGAATGTAAACGGCGAGCCGGCTTCCGATGCTTCCAAGAACCTGCGTAAAGCGTTCGCTACCGTTCTTTCGGTTTACCGTGAACTCGCGATCGACTCTTACTATGGCGACCGCGCATCGGTCATCAACTACCCGATCTCCAATACTTCCTGGGCGGCACCGCAGTCTACCGATGACGGATATAAAGTTGCTTTCTCCGTGGATGCGGAAGGCAAAGATATCTACACTTCGGATATGACGGCCGAACAGAAGTACGAAGCCGCTTTGAAGGCTTCTCTCGGCTTCTTCCAGGCTGCCGGTTACACCGTTGCCGACGGGAAAGTGACCGCGGCTCCTGCCGGTGCCAAGATGGAATACGAAGCATGGATCCCGGCTGACGGTAAGGGCGATCACCCGTCCTTCATGATCCTGACCGAGGCTTCCAAAGCACTTGCCAATATCGGCATCACTTTGAAGATCAAAGACCTTACCAACTCTTCCGAACTGTGGACTGCTCTCGAAGCCAAACAGGTTGCCATGTGGTGCGCGGCTTGGGGTGCTACGGTTGATCCGGATATGTATCAGATCTACTTCTCCGGCGACGAAGAGCGTGAACCCGGCGGTTCTAACTACATGTACTGCATCAACGATAAGGAACTCAATAAAATGATCCTTGAAGCCCGTGCTTCTACCGATCAGTCTTATCGTAAAGGCATGTATAAGGCCTGCCTTGACACCATCATCAGTTGGGCGGTTGAAGTTCCGGTTTACCAGCGTCAGAACGCGATCATTTTCAGCACCGAAAGAGTTGATCTTGATTCCGTCACACCGGACATCACCACCTTCTATGATTGGAAGAAAGAAATTCAGAATGTTAAACTGAAATAATTTTGTTTTCAGTTTTATATTCAAAATAACGACTCTGCTTCGCACTGTGCAGTGCGAAGCAGATGTCTTCATATTTTGGGTTTTTCATTCCAAATATCTGTTTTACCTTTTGTAAAGCCGATATTTGAAATGAGCAATCAAGATCGGAGGCTATCAAGTGAGTACCCTAAAATTCATTGTCAAGCGTTTGTTGATATCGGTCGTCATTCTGTTTTTCGTGGCGCTGATCATCTATGTGCTGATGCGTTGCCTGCCTACTTCTTATGTAGAGGCGATCGCGCGCCAGAAATCCATGCAGCCAGGTTCCAAATCCTTTGAGGAGTGGATGGCGCAGTTAAATGCCGCCTACGGCATGGATCGCGGCATGGTGGCAGGTTTCTTCCACTGGATCGGACAGGCGCTTCGCGGCCATTTCGGAGACAGTTGGTTTTATACCGTGCCGGTTACCCAGAAATTCCGCGAAACGATCTGGCTTTCTTTTGTCATAGGCGCCATTGCCATGTTTTTTGAACTGATCATTGCAATCCCGCTGGGCGTCATCGCGGCAAGAAAACAGTATTCCAAAACCGATTATACCATTTCTGTTCTTGCTGTGGCGGGCATTTCGTTGCCGACCTTCTTCTTCGCTTCCCTTTTGAAGTTGGTTTTCAGCGTGCATTTGAAATGGTTTGACCTGTTCGGTCTTGTCGGACGGAATTATGAGCAACTCACCGCCCTCGGCAAATTGCTTGATAAGGCGCACCATTTAGTGCTTCCGATCGTCACCCTTGTGGTGATCAGCGTCGGCTCGCTGATGCGTTACACCCGCACCAATATGCTGGAAGTGCTGAACGCCGATTACATACGCACCGCCCGTGCCAAAGGTCTTTCCGAGCGTAAAGTTATTTATCGCCACGCGTTTCGCAACACGCTGATTCCCTTGGTCACCATTGTGGGCGGCTCTCTTCCGGGGCTTTTCTCCGGCGCTTTGATCACCGAAACGCTCTTCTCGATCCCGGGAATCGGCTTGACTTCCTATAACGCCATGGTTGCCGGCGATATTCCGTTCTCCATGTTTTATCTCACCTTTTTGGCGATCCTCACCTTACTGGGGAATTTGATTTCCGATATTTTATACGCCGTGGTTGATCCGCGCGTGCGTCTTGCATAATGAAAGGAGTGTGACTGACTGTGTCTGAAAACCAAAAGCCTATGCGTCCCGCGTCAGAAGAAGCGGAAAACCAAACAGAAACTGCACAGAAATACTCCCTGAATGACGACCGCCGCGTGAAAGTACTCTCCCCCGGCGCCATGGTTGCCAAGCGGTTTTTCCGTAACCGCATCGCCATGGTCGGTTTATTTGTATTGATTGCGATGTTCATCTTCTCCTTTGTAGGCGGGTTGATTTCCCCCTATGGCGAAGATCAGCTGTTTTATCGTACCGATGTGCTGCGTAAGGAATACGCCAGCGCCATTGAAAATACCGAGTTTCGTTATACTGCGGCGGAAGGAATGGAATTTCCTTCTATTCTGCAAGCCAAATTTGTTTTGGCGGCAGGCCAAAAGCAACCCTCTTTTTCACACAATAACGAAACCTACACCGTCCGGCAGGAAGGCAAAGATTTTTATTCGGTTTCCAAAAACGGTGTGCTGATCGGCATTGCTTTCAAAGATGTGTTCAGCGTCAGCAACCCCGATCAAAAACTCACTTTTAACACCCTCTTTGCCGGGTTAAAGGCCTACACCGGCGAGCAAACCTCTTTCACTGCGGACGGAATCGAATACACCGTTGCCAAAGACGGCTTGGTTACAGTCGGCGATCAGGAATTCGGTTATATCAGCCGCTATGTGGTACAAGCCTTAATGAGCGATGTGTTTTTGACCCGTGAATTTAAAGATCAGGCAATCACCACCATGCAAAACAAAGGGGAAAGCATGGTTTTCACCGATGCAGACGGAGAGGAGCATGAATATCTCTTCTCCTATGATCCGGACACCGGGAAATGGACGATCCGGCAGGAAACCGCCAGCCGCGTTTATGATACCTACTCCGCCCCGAGCGCCAAGCACTGGCTTGGAACCGACCGTAACGGCATGGATATGCTCACGCGTTTGATGTACGGCGGCCGTGTATCGCTGATGATCGGTTTCATTGTTGAAATCATTTCCATCGTGATCGGTATTATTTTAGGCGGCATTTCCGGCTATTTCGGCGGCAAGATCGACAATTTGATCATGCGTATCGTCGATGTGTTCTACTGCATCCCCTCCATGCCGATCATCATTATCCTCGGCGCGGCGATGGATGCTATCGGCGTTCCCCCCAAGATCCGTATGATTTATTTGATGCTGATCCTCGGCATTTTGGGTTGGCCGGGCCTTGCCCGCCTGATCCGCGGTCAGATTCTCTCTTTGCGTGAGCAAGAGTTTATGACCGCCACCGAAGCCTGCGGTATCAGTGTGCGTCGCCGTATTTTCCGCCACTTAATCCCCAATGTCATTCCGCAGTTGATCGTTTCCTGCACCATGGGCCTTGGCTCTACCATCATCACAGAGGCCACCCTTTCTTTCCTCGGTTTGGGCGTGAAATTCCCCTTCGCCTCATGGGGCAACATCATCAACGATGTAAATAACACCTTCGTGTTAACCAATTTCTGGTTCATTTGGATCCCGGCGGGCGTTCTGTTGCTTCTCACCGTTTTGGCGTTCAACATCTTGGGCGACGGCCTGCGTGACGCCTTCGATCCGAAGATGAAGCGTTAGGAAGGAGTTTCGATATGGCAAAGCGTAAAACCGAAGGATATCTTTCCGCAAAAGAATCCCGGCGTATTTCCAAAGAGAATCGCCGCATCACCAATGAGTTTGAAAAACAGCATAAACGCCGCAATGTGCCGGAATCAGAATACTTAACTTCGATGCACAACACCGCCAATACCTTGGAGGTTGACGATCTGCATTCTTATTTCTATACCGATGTGGGTGTTGTGAAATCGGTTGACGGTATTACCTTTGATGTTCCAACCGGGAAAACCGTCGGCATTGTGGGCGAATCCGGCTGTGGCAAATCGGTCACCAGCCTTTCGATCATGCAGCTTTTACAGCGTCCGCAAGGGCAGATCGTAAGCGGTCAAATCCGCTTAAACCTCGGGGACAAGGCGTATGATATCGCCAAAACCCCCACCGAAACCATGCAGCATCTTCGCGGCAATTATCTTACGATGATCTTTCAAGAGCCCATGACCAGTTTAAACCCCGTTTTTCGTATCGGGGCGCAGATCAACGAAGTTCTGGAACTTCATAACCAAGGCATGAGCGACGAAGAAATGAAGAAAAGAACCATCGAGTTGCTTGAAATGGTGGGCATTGCGAATAGCGAAGGCGTCTATAAAATGTACCCGCATGAACTTTCCGGCGGGATGCGCCAGCGTGTTGTGATCGCTATGGCGCTTGCCTGCAATCCGAAACTGATCATTGCCGATGAGCCCACCACCGCGTTGGATGTGACCATTCAGGCGCAGATTCTGGATTTGCTTCGCCATTTGAAAGATCGCATCAATTCCTCCATTATGTTGATCACGCATGATTTAGGCGTGATTGCGGAAATGGCGGATTATGTTGTGGTGATGTACGCCGGGAAGATCGTGGAAAAAGGCACCGCCGAAGAAATCTTCAATCATCCGGCGCACCCCTACACCATCGGGCTGATGGCTTCAAAGCCGGTTGTGGGGAAAAAGGTGGATAAACTCTATTCCATTCCCGGCAAAGTGCCGAATCCGGTCAATATGCCGAATTACTGCTATTTTAAAGACCGTTGTGAAATGTGTTTTGAGCGATGCGATCACGATTACCCGCATGAAATCAGCCTTTCCCCCACTCACAAAGTAACCTGCTACCGTTTTTATGAAGATGAAAAGGAGGGTAAAAACAATGAGCAAGAATAAGAAACTTGATATTCAAAATGATTTTACCCCCGTCACGCCGGACCCGGACTATATTTTACAGGTCAACGCGCTCAAAAAGTATTTCCCGATCAAGGGAGGCATTTTTTCCCGCACGGTCGGCTATGTGAAAGCGGTAGACGGCGTTACTTTCAATCTGAAACGCGGCTCCACCATGGGCCTGGTTGGTGAATCGGGCTGCGGCAAAACCACCACCGGGCGCACGATCCTGCGCCTTTCCGGGGAAAAAACAGGTGGTCAGGTTCTCTTTAACGGCCGTGAAGTGTATGATCTGAATACCAAAGAAATGCGAAAACTTCGCACGGAAATGCAGATCATCTTCCAGGATCCGTTTTCCTCCCTCTCCCCTCGCCTTCCGATCAGCGAAATCATCGGTGAAGCGGTACGGGAGCATTCGATCGTTCCGAAAGAGGAGTTCGACGATTACATTGATCAGGTCATGGATAACTGCGGCTTGCAGCCTTTCCATAAAGACCGTTATCCGCACGAGTTTTCCGGCGGGCAGCGGCAAAGGATCTGTATTGCCCGCGCTTTGGCGCTGAATCCTGAATTCATCGTATGTGATGAGCCGGTTTCCGCGTTGGATGTTTCCATTCAGGCGCAGATCATCAATCTATTGAACGATCTGCAAGAAAAATACGGGCTGACCTATCTGTTTATTTCACATGATCTTTCGGTCGTGGAGCATATTTCCGATACGATCGGCGTCATGTATCTCGGCAGTTTGGTGGAGTACGGAAAAACCGAAGACATCTTCAAAAATCCGCTTCACCCCTATACCAAAGCCCTGTTTTCCGCCATCCCGGTGCCGGATCCTTCGGTGAAGATGAACCGCATTGTTCTGGAAGGTTCCATCCCCTCGCCTGCCAATCCGCCTGCCGGTTGTAAATTCCACACCCGCTGCGCCAACTGTATGGAACGCTGCAAACACGAAACCCCGGTTCAGCGTGAAATTGAGCCCGGGCATTTTGTACATTGCCACCTTTACGATGGTCAGGGAAAAACCAATGAGCAAGAAGCGTAACGATTCGTTTGAAGACGACGGCAGAACCATTGTGGATATGAGCGGGATCGAACCGCCGAATCTGTTTGGTTTCCGCCCGCTTCCCGGCCGTTCAAAACCCGCCGCGCCCCCCGCAAAGGAGCCGGAACAAGACCGGCCCTGGGAGCAGCCGCCTACGCTTTCCAAAAAGCAGGAGCGCTCTTATCTTTTCGGCGCACTGGCGGCAGGGCTGCTGATCGCGGCCGTGTTCATTATTCTCGGCGCCATTGTCATTGCTTTGATGACGACTTTTTGGCGCTCTTAAAAAACAAAAAAGCATCGCATTCGGTTACCCGTTTGCGGTGCTTTTGGTTTTGTAATGGATTTTAGCCGGTTGATTCGATTTTTTTCGCTACAACCACCAATCTCCCGTTTCCATATGAGTATTCACAGGTAGACAGGGAAAGCAATTTCGCATCGCTCAGATCGGCGGACTCATCCGACCAAATTGCATAAAGTTTGCAACGGGAAATGAAGTCCTCCGCCGTCAGCCCCTCCGAAGAAAAATTCACAAACTCATGGTACGGAAAATTGGAAAGCCGATCAGCCGATATTTTAAAAACCATAACCGGCTGCCATGTGCCGCTTTCATTCAGGGTATCAAATGTGATCAGATGTCCCGCCTCGCAAAAGGAAGGATCCGTGAACTTCATCAGATCGGCAAACATGCTTCCATCCCGCATATGATGCCCGTAAAGCACATACTGATCTGATTGCTGTAAATCACATCGTCCGTCTAAAAAAGGCACGCCGCGCGCATCGTATTCCTTTTCAAAATTATGCTCCAAATAATACTCCGGGTCATCCTTCTTCTGCATAACGGGATAATCAATTTTCGTGCCGTCCACCCGTATCCAACCGATAAAATCGGGATTCTGCTCGGCAAGCGCCCGGTATTTCCGATCGGAAGCGGTTGTTTGGTTTTGCGAATCCGCCTGCTCACGCAGGGTGCGAAAATCACGATCGGATTGTTTTTGTGCAAGATCAATGCGTATAAATTGGACGGCCGAAAACACAAAAATACCGAAACTGATAATGGAAAATAACAAAAAGAACTGCTTCTTCATCCTCCGCTTCCTCTCCTTTCCGATTTTATCAAACCTTGAATCGTTCATACGACCTTAAAAAACCGACGGGTTTGATACATCCGCCGGTTTTTTGAAAAGATAAAATAACCTACTCTTTTTTCTTGTAATGCCAGAACAGGCAAAAACTGACAAGCGCCAGAACCGCACTGACAATCAGAACCGTCAACCAAAAAGACGGAGAATTGAACAAACTGTCGCCGGTTTGCGGATTCCGTGATCCATTAAACGGATCCTGCCCTGTTTGTGGGTGATTGTGCGGATCCGGTCTATCCGGCGCGATGATCTCATGATCCAAATGATGATACAGGAAAACCACCAAACGCATTCCGGTTTGACCGCTTGTGCAGGTAACCAAAGCAATGATCTGCGTTTGCTTCGGATAGCGTGCAAATTCCTCCATGGCGCTATCCCAGGTGTGAATGGAATGATCCCGGAGTTCTTGGTATAAATCGCTTAAATCATTGCTGTAAGTTGTGGGATCAAAAATCAAAGGATTACTGTCGCTCGTATCCATCACGGAAAGAACTTCAAATGGAACAAGTCCTTTTTCTGTGATGATTTTCGCGGTACGGGTAGCATCAAAGAAATCCTGATCACGAAACTTATCCAAATCACCGAACATCAGACTGCGATCCATATGATGCCCGTAAATGATGGAATACGGATCAGAAAAATCGCTTTTATTTCTGGAATCCAAAAAGATACTGCCGGCAAGAGAAGTGTCTTTATAAATATCTTTATTCATATAATAAAGATTATTCTCTCCCTGTACGACCGGATAATCAATTTTTGTTCCGTCAACCGTCAGCCACCCTTGAATATCGGAGTTGATTTGCCTTAACTCATCAAAAGAAGGCAACTGGCTCCCGTCTTCCTGATCAACAACAGGTTTTAAACGAAGGAGATCTCGGTAAACATCCTCCGCGTCACGGTAAGTCCGGTTGTTTGACCAGATCGCATAGGAAGAAACCACAAGCGGAACGATCATCGCAACCGCGGTTACGCGTGACATCACGGCATGGAAGCCCCTTAACAGTTTCATCTTTATCGATCAGTCATCTTTCTGCGTTTGGAAATCAAAAGAACGAACAACCCGGCCGCCGCCAGTGCAAAAATACCGAAGAACGGTGCGTTTTCTACCAAAACGCCCACATCGATCTCGGAAGTCTTTTCGTTCGTGATGGTCAATTCATCGGCGTCATCCGCAATCGTACCGGTGGCTTTGGCATTGCTCCATGTTCCGCCTTCGGCGGTTACGGTATCGCTACCGGAATCATCCGAAGCAAACGCGAAGGTGTGGGTATATCCGTCAGCCGAATAATCAGTTTCGGTTACCGTATACGCAACACCGTACGGCAGGTTGGTGAAAGTAACGGTTTCGTTATCGGAAAGCGTCAAAGCAGCCGTTGCTTTCCATGCGCCGGAAGCGTATGCCCAATCGGTGGTTGCAATCGTCTTGGCGGTTCCGTCTGTATACTGAATGGTGCTTTTCACCGGGCAGTTCGCGCTATCGGCACTGGTGTAAGTAAATTCAACGGTTGCCTGGTATTCTTTGGTCTTGTCACCCAGGTTGCCGCTTACAACCTTTTTCACTGCCAGCGTACCGTTGCTGTAAGTATTGGTGATGCCGTCGTTCTTGCTATCGCCGGTAGTGTTGGGAGTGCCGTCTGCATTGGGCGCCTTGGTGTGAAGGGTAACCAAACGCAGCAAGTTCGTTGAAGAATCCGACTCATGCACTACCTGAACATGCAGATAATACTGATTGCTGTCGTATGTAACGCCGGCGGTAGAACCCGCGGTTTCCGCTACCTGATACCAATAATCCCCGATGTTGCTATAAGTCGGCAATGTGATTTCAGCCGTAATATCACCGGTTGCGGCGCCCGCGGCCGCAGAAAGAGTAGCGGTAGCAATCGCCGGCATGGTGGCAACTGTGATCCCGGCGGAAGCAGGGGTATTAGCCACGGCATAGGGGGTAAAGGTTACCGTGAAATCTTCCGCGGGGCTTTGGCCGCTTGCGGCACCTACCAGCGTATAATGCTTGGTAAAGGTAAACTTGGTTGTATCGCTCAACGGATTGGCAGGATCGGTTCCGTCATTCGTGTTGTAGGCATTCGCCGCGAATGCTGCCAGCGGCAGCGTCATCAAAAGAACCGCCGCAAAGAGGAGCGAAAGGATGTTTTTGTACCACTTTTTCATAATATGACCTCCAAAAAAATTACATTGCTTTATGTCGAATAAAAGCGATCACTTTTACTTCGATGTCTTTTTTTGAAACAAACCCATAAAGGCGGCTGTCCTCGGCCTGCGTCCTGTAATCGCCGAGAATAAAAACCTTTCCCTCAGGCACAGTAACAGAGCCTTTCCATTGCTCCGGCGGGTAGGTGGGAAACACCACTTCGGAAACCTGTGCGGTTCCGTTGACATAGAACTTGCCGTCTTCCGAAAAATCAATACTGTCGCCCTCTTTGGCAACGATCCTGCCGCAATGCGCATGCCCGTTGACCCGGTAAAAAACGATTTCGTTTTTTTGGAAAGAAGGCTTAAAATAGGTCAGTGCTAAATCTCCATCGGATAAAGCGGGATACATTCCGTTCCCCTCTACCACGCGAAAACCAAAGAACACAAAGAATAACAGCGCGGCCAACGCCAAACCGATCGCCATGCGCAAAATGCTGAATGACAGCATTTGGCTTTCATTTTGGAGCAAGGCTTTCTTCCTTCGCTCCTCAATGATTTGCCCGGTATCAAACAGCGGATTCAGAGAATCATTCATCGCTCGATCCCCCGTCTTGTTGCGGCTCTGTTTGAGAAGCGCCTTGCGAAGATTGAAGGAGCAAATGATACCGCGTGCGTTCTGCAATCAGCATTTTTTCGTAGAGGCGATTGAGTTCTCCGATTTTTTTCCAAACATCAGCCTCATCCAAGCCGCCGAACCGCTTTTTCTTAAAGCGCACTTCGCGCAGCCAATCGTTCACGGCTTCATTTCCGGCGCCGATGAAAGAATTGTTTTTCTCTTGTTCTCCCATTGTCGTCCCTCCGGATTCAAGGATTATTCTTCAATCATTCTTTTGCGTTTCTGAACAAATATCAAAGCCGACAATCCCAACACCAACGCGATCATCAAAACATACGGTGCGTTATCCACCATCACGCCGACATCGATGAGTGCATCTTTCTTATTCTCGATCGTCACCGTATCAGCACTGTCGGAAATCGCGCCGGAAGCGTAATTTCCTGCCCAGGCGGCAGCCGTAACAGCCGTATCGCCGGTTTCGGTGGCGTTATCAAACGAATAAACCGGAATATCATACCCTTCGCCGGAATAATCGGTTTCCGTTACGGTATAGGTTACACCGTCCGGGATGCCCTGAATTTGTGCGGACTCCCCGTTCTTCAAATTGAAAACGATTTGCTTGGTGCCGGTCCAACCGCCTGCGATCGTATTCGAACCGTATTGAATGGGGCCGGTCACCGTTTTCCCGGTAGGAGCCGTTAAAACAACGGTTACTTCAAAGGATTTATTCAGATCCGCCATGTTCCCTGTCAGGTTTTTCGTAACCGTTAAACTGCCGGCACCGTATGTATTCGTCAACCCGGTCACTTTGTCCGCCGCGTCGTTGGTATAACTGCCGTCGTTCGCGGGGGCGGCCTTATGCAGCGCCACTTGGCTGACGCCGAAACTTGCCGGATCGTAGGGATCTTCATATGATACAACAACATGGAGGTAATACTCCGCCGTATCATAACCAACGCCCGCGGTTGCCCCGGCGTTTTCCTTTACTTTATACCAATATTCACCGATGCCGTAATTGGATGCCGCGAAAGAAGGAAGCGCCGCTTCCACAAAATCGCTGCCATCCCCGGCCGAAATGGTATATGAGGTTTCCGCAAAAGAAGGAATATCGGTTTTGCCGGTTTCGCGGTTGAAACTCTTATACGGCTCGATCGTGAAGGTGACATCCTCCGCCAAAACATTCTGCGTTGCGATCGGCGTTCCCGCGTTGTCATACCCGGCGGCACCGTTATAGGTTTTGGTTAATGTAACTTTATCCAGATATTCATAAGGCATTCTCACAAGCCGGATCTCAGCGGTGTTTACATTGGAAACATCCGCTTTCCATGTATTGTGATCCGAAGTAAAGAAAGTAAACGGATTCTCGGCATTGTAAGTTTGATACCCGCTGGTCAGATAACCGGTTGAAACAGCGGCCGTGTCTTCATTGGTCATCCCGTCATCCCATAAAGTAGGATCGGAAACCCCGATCTGAGAGCCGGTCAACGCACCCCCGATATATACGGGTTTGGAAGCGGAAAAAATATTGAGGTTGTTGAGTTCGCTGCCGAAGCGGTTATTCTGAATGCTGTTGTTGCCCGAGATGGTCAGTTTAGAGTTACCGTCATAATAAACGCCTGCGCCGCGATCACCGGAAGTATTGTTTTCGATAACGGTATTCTTTAAAGTGGTTTCACCGCCCGAACTGTTGCTGATCAAGGCTAAACCGCCGCCTTTTGTCACAGAGGTGTTGCCGGTGATGGTGCAGCCGTCAAGGTCGGTTTTCGTCCAATATCCGAAAACTTCCACGCCCGCGCCGTTATCGGCAGTATTGTTTTTGATTTCCGCATTATGGATCTGTGCTTTGATCGCGGGGCGCAACATCGCAAGAAACACGCCGCCGCCCGCGTCATTCGCCGCATTGGAAGAAATTTCGCCGCCGTTGATATAAAGGCCCGGATTGGGGGTAGTGCCGATGCCGTAATGTGCTGTTGCGATCGCGCTGGAAAAAGAATAAAAATATCCCGAAGCGAAAACACCCGCGCCGCAATCAGCAGTGTTCCCGCTGATGGTGCCGCCGTTGATCGTGACGGTGCTTTTCGGATTTCCCATTCCGTAAGATTGCATTTCACCATACGAAATATCCAATGCCACGCCGCCGCCGAAATTGGTGGCGGTATTATTGCTGATCGTGCCGCCGTTCATGGTAAACGAAGATCCGTCGCTCACATAAACGCCGCCGCCGATTGCCGTAAAGCAACGGTTGGGATCCGTCCCGTCAATATAATCCGATTCCGCATAACAGCCGGTAATCGTGCCGTCGTCCATGATAAAAGTACCGCCGGCAACAACCGCCGCGCCGCCGCCATAGCAGACCGAGCCGCCTTCGATGCCGCAGTTTTCAATTGTACCGCCGTACATGTGGAAAGTGCCGCCTTCTACTGTAACACCGCCGCCGTAATAATTTTGGCTTTTATGATCTTTCAAGGTAACGCCGCTATACATATTGCAAACGGAAGCCGAATCCTTTACATAAACGATCCCGGGCGCATCGTTGTTTTCGGTCCCTTTTACGGTCAGTTCGGAGACCCCGTCCCCCAAATTGAGCACCGCGCCGTTTGCAACATAAAAATCTCCCTCGCCCTGAAAAGTCAGGGTATGCCCGTTTCCGATCAGGGTGACAATGATGCCGGCAGTCTGAATACTGAATCCGTTTGAAACCGTCATATCGGCTTGCAGATCGACCACATATTCCCCCGCACCGGCGGCATTTATCGCAGCAGCCGCCGCGTTAAACTCTTCCGCGCTGGAAACATGATGCACTGTGACATCCGCGCCGACCGGCAAAAGCATCCCTTGAAAGGTGGTCGCTACGAGAACCGCAAAAAGGATCAAGGAAGCGCCGAGTTTTTTAACCGTGTTTTTCATAACCTACCATCTCTTTCTAAAAAATCAATGCGATTAAAAACCAAGGACCGTGCTGTTGCGCTTTTGCCATGACTTAATTGCATTTTTATTTAATTTGGAATACCATAAATTTTTTAGAAAATCAATTGTGAAAATACACAAACATTCTACTAACATCTCTGTTTTTCTATCCATATAAAAAAGAAAAGCCGATGCGAAAACCGCATTCGTCCGGAAAAACAAAAATTGCGCCGAAAACGGCGCAAAGTTGCTGATTCAGTTGACATTATGTAGACTGCTTTTTGATACCGAAAATCATTCTTAAAAAACCGCTTAACAGTTTCGGGCTTTTGATCAATACTACTTTCATGCAAAGTTCCCCTTTCTCTAACACCGTTTGCAGGAGAAACCGAGAATTATGACCCATAAAGCCAGCACCGCCACCAAGAGTTTCGGCGGTAAAAAACAACTTGCCAGCAACCCACAGGCAAATGTAACCGCCAAAATACCTTTGTTCAGGTTTCTGCGTCTTCTCATACCGGTTTCCCCCTTGCGTTTTCGGGTGCGATTCACACCCGTTACACTCTATTATATCGGGAAAACCGAAAAAGGTTACTGTTTTTTATGTTTACTGCCGCTCCACGCCGTAATATCTTTCAATTCCTCTGATAATCGGCAGTAGGAAGCATGGCGGCTTTGCTGCACCGCGCCGTTTTTCAAGGCTTCCAGCACGCCGCATCCCGCCTCCCGCGTGTGGGTGCAGGAGGTAAAGCGGCAACCGCCCGCAAATTGTTCCAGATCCGGGAAACAGTGGATCAGATTGGTTTTAAAATCGTAACTCCTGTCCCCTTCCGGCACCGAAGAAAAGCCGGGCGTATCCGCAACAAAGGTATTATCGCCCAATTTCAACAATTCCGTGTGGCGGGTAGTATGCCGCCCGCGCCCCAGTTTTTCGCTTACCGCGCCGGTTTGCAGGCTTAACCCTTCAAACAAACTGTTCAGCAAAGAGGATTTTCCCACGCCGGAATTGCCCGTGAACGCACTGACCGACCCTTGCAGTTCCCGCCGGATTGCTTCAAGCCCTTCGCCTTCCCGCGCGGAAACCACATAGGTTGGAAACCCCGCCGCCTGATAAATGCGCACAAATTCGTCCATTTGCCCCAATTCGCACTTATTGAACAGCAGAATCGGCTTGATCCCGTGGTACACGGCAACGGCCGTCATCCGGTCGATCACCGCGGTATTCGGCGCCGGATTTTCGAAAGAAGACACGATCAGCAACTGATCAAGATTGGCAACCGGCGGGCGGGACAGCGCATTTTTGCGCGGCAGGATCGCATCGATCACACCGGTTTTTTCATCACACGGCTCCATTTCCACCCGGTCGCCCACCAGCGGGGAAACGCCGCTTTTTCGGAAACTTCCCCGCGCCTTGCACTCATAAAGCAGACCGCCCGCGTCTACATAGTAGAAGCCGGCGATTGCTTTTAAAATGATCCCGTTCATTCTTGCGATGAATCCGAATCGGTTTGGCTGGACTCTTGCGGGTTCAAAGCCAGATAATCATCATACTCGCGCTCCACGCTGATCCGTGATGTTTTGAAATTCACCGTAATTTTCTGATAACGCTCATAGTTCTTATTATCGGTCG
This sequence comes from Oscillospiraceae bacterium, assembly GCA_902766855.1. Taxonomy (GTDB): domain Bacteria; phylum Bacillota; class Clostridia; order Oscillospirales; family Acutalibacteraceae; genus UBA737. The sequence goes on from CACXFE010000149.1 coordinate 14,937, forward strand.
AAAGTTTCACATCATAGGTGACCGCTTCTTCTTTGGAGGTGATCCCCTCGAAGGTGTATTCGGAAAGACCGCTTAATTTCTGGCTTTCTTTTACCATGGCGCCATTTTCCCACAACGAAATATAGTAGGTGTTGGCGGTCAGCATCGACGGAATATCCACCGACACATCCATTTTGGTGCCGGTGTTGACATAGATCGTCACCGTAGAGCCTTCCGGCACCTGCCGGCTTCCCTTTTCCGGGCTTTGCCTGACGATATATCCTACCGGGTAATACTTCTCATTCGCGGTAATTTGCGTTTCTTTCACATCAGCAACCAGTTTTTTCGATGTCAGTTTTGCCACGGCGTCTTCCCGCTTCATGCCGATCACATCCGGCACATCCACATTTTCCACCGTTTTGCCGGAACTGACATAGACCGTGATCTTGGCGCCTTCTTCCACCACTTCGGTACGCTGCGGATCGGTTTTGATGACTAACCCTTTTTCCACATCTTCACTCGGCATTTCGGTGACGACGGTGGTGAATCCGTTGGATTTCAACTCCGAAACCGCCGAAGACTCACTCTTGCCGTACACATCCGGCACCTTTTTGGTGGATTGCCCCATGCTGACATAAAGGGTGATATTCGCGCCTTTTTTCACCTTTTGGCCTTCCGCCTTCGATTGCTCATACACATACCCGTAAGCATAATCGGGGTTGGTGTCCCACTTTTCTTCAAACTTAAAGTTTTCGGCGTATTCTTCATTGCTTTTGATCTCGGTCAGGGTTTTGCCGACAAAATTCGGGCACTCCAATTCACTGCCTGTGCCTGAAAGCAACTTCGGCACAAACAGAACCGCCAACACGATAATGGCGATCACCAAAGTCACCGCGATCCCCGCCAACACCGGGATCATGGTGTTTTTCTCTTTCGTTTCCTCTTCTTCCTCGTCGCGGTAGACGATCTTAATATCCTCTTTTTTGCCTACTTCCGGCACAAATTTCGTGGGAGAATCATCCACAAAATAGGTGTATTCAAAAGTCAAAGAAGGATCTTTGCGGAACTGTGCCAAATCGCTCAACATTTCCGCGGCGGATTGATAGCGCCGCTCGGGATTTTTCTGCATGGCGTGCATCGTGATCTGTTCCAGCCCCAACGGAATCGAGCCGTTGATTTCGGACGGTTTTTGCGGGTCGCGCTGTAACTGCATGATCGCCACCGAAACCGCGCTTTCCGCCTGGAACGGCAGTTGCCCGGTCAACATCTCGTACAGCATCACGCCGACCGAATAAATATCCGCCTTTTCGTCGGTTCGTTCACCGCGCGCCTGCTCCGGGCTGATATAATGCACCGAGCCGATCGCCTTATCGGTGATCGTGCGCTGTTCGCTGCGTGCAAAGCGGGCAATGCCGAAATCGGTCACCTTGATCGTTCCATCCGGCAGCACCATGATATTTTGCGGCTTCACATCCCGGTGGACGATGCCCTTATCATGCGCGTGCTGCAACGCTTTTAAAATCTGAATGGTAAAATAAACCGCGTCTTTCCACCGAAGGCTGCCTTCGCGCTCAATATATTCTTTTAATGTGATCCCTTCGATAAATTCCATCACGATATACTGGATCAGATCCCCGAAACTGACATCAAACACCTTCACGATATTCGGATGGGATAACATGGCAATCGCTTTGGACTCATTCTTAAACCGGCGAACAAATTCATCATTGGAAATAAACTCTTCTTTGAGAATTTTGATCGCAACAATGCGGTTTTCCTGATTATCAAACGCTTTATAGACGACCGCCATGCCGCCTACCCCGATGATTTCCTGAATTTCATACCGGCCATCCAGCCGTTTTCCGACAAATCTATCCATTTTTCTTATCCTTTCTTGCCTTCATAGGTCATGATCACAACGGTGATATTGTCGCCGCCGCCTTCACGGTTTGCCTTGTCCACCAAACAGTCCGCAGCCGCCTGCGGTTCCTCTTTCGCAAGGACCGCCGCGATTTCCGCCGGTTCCACATAATTGGTCAGCCCGTCACTGCACAGCAGTAAGGCGGCGCCCTCATTCAAATGCGCGACCGTCAAATCCACCGCAACCTGCTCTTCCGCGCCAAGCGCCCGTGTGATGATATTCTTTCTCGGATGTACTTTTGCATCTTCCGGCGTAATCTTTCCGCTTTCGATCAAGGATTGCACCACCGAATGATCGCGCGTTAATTGCGTGATCGTTTCTCCTTCCGCCAGATACACGCGGCTATCCCCCACATGGGCGATGACCGCCTCGTCCCCGATGACCGCCGCCAAAACCACCGTTGTCCCCATGCCGTTATATTTGGCATGTTTCAACGAAAGATCATACAACTCTATATTGGCACTGGTAATCGCGTTTTGCACCACCTTTTCCATTTCCTGTACGGTCATCGCGCCGCGATAGGATTTGGAGATATAATCCGCAATGCTTTTCACGGCAGTCGCGCTGGCAATATTGCCGGCGTTGGCGCCGCCCATCCCGTCGCATACCACCGCAAAAGCGGCATGATCCGACAAGTGCCCGGCGAAATAAGCATCCTGGTTTTCGCTCCTTACCCGGCCCGTATCCGTCCGACTGAAAATTTTCAAGGCGTTCCCCCCTCTTTTACTCGTTTTCGCAGTTGCCCGCAGGAGGCGTCGATATCTGCCCCGAGCGTCCTTCTTACAGTGGCGTTGATTCCTTTTCGGATCAGCAACTGCTGAAAATGCAGAATTTTATTTTTATCCGGCTTTTGGAAGGTGTTTTCCTTCACCGGATTTGCAGGTATCAGATTGACATGGCATAACAAACCTTTTAGGCGTTTGGCCAACTCTTCGGCGCAGGCGTCGCTGTCGTTCACGCCGCTGATCAAAGCATATTCAAATGAAATGCGCCGCGTTGTGACCTTTTGGTATTCCTTGCAGGCGGCCAGCAACTGTGCCACGCCCCATTTGCGATTGACCGGCATGATGCGGCTTCTGATCTCATCATTCGGGGCATGCAGGGAAACCGAAAGGGTGATCGGAAGGTTTTCCTTCGCCAGTTTTTTGATCCCGCTCACCACCCCGGAGGTGGAAAGCGAAATATGCCGAAGCCCGATATGAAGCCCGCCTTCCGCCGAAACCAGTTTCAAAAACCGAACCGAATGATCAAAATTATCCAGCGGTTCTCCCATGCCCATCATCACCACATTGGAAACGCGGATCCCGTTATCCCGCTCCGCCGCGGTGATCTGTGCCAGCATTTCCGAAGGCGTGAGGCTGCGAATCAACCCCCCGATCCCGGAAGCGCAAAAACTGCACCCCATGCGGCAGCCCACTTGTGTGGAAATGCAAACCGTATATCCATGCTCGTATCGCATCAATACCGATTCGATCATTTCCCCGTCAGGCAATTCATACACATATTTCACCGTTTCGTCGATCGCGGAAGCCATCCGCCGCACGATTTTCACATCGGCGATCAGCGCGTTTTCACGGATCGTTTCCCGCAAAGACAAAGGCAGATCGGTCATCTCATCGGGGTTGGTTACACCGGCTTGCAGCCAATGAAACAGTTGCCCGGCGCGATACCGCGGCTCCCCGAACGAAGAAAGCCATGTTTCCAATTCGCTTTGATAAAACGAGCGAATATCTGTTTTTCCCAAACTGTGCTTTACTCCTTTTCCAGCAGTGCGCAGTAGAAACCGTCTGTTTTATCCATATGCGGCATCAGACTGCGTTCATTCCTTTTTTGAAATTCGTGATGTTCTTTCAAAAACCGTTCGATCTGCGCCTCGTTTTCCGTGCGGCGCAAGGTACAGGTGGAATACAGCAGTTTCCCGCCGCGTTTCACATACTTTGCGGCATTTTCCAAAATCGTATACTGCAAAGCGGGCAAATCAGCGACTTCGCTTTCCGGGCGATATTTGATATCGGGTTTTCTTCTCAACACACCAAGACCCGAGCAAGGCACATCGCACAAAACATCATCAAATTCTCCGCGGTCATGGTCATAAACCGTGGCGTCCGCCACCGCGGCAGACAGCACCGTAAGCCCCAGCCGTTTCGCACCGCCGCGAATCAACTCTACCCGCGCAGGGTACAGATCACAGGAAAGCAGTTCCCCCTGATTTTCCATCCATTGCGCCATGGTAAAACTTTTTCCGCCGGGCGCGGCACATAAATCGAGTACCCGGTCACCCGGGCGCGGCGCCAAAAGCGACACTGCATATTGCGAAGCCTCATCTTCCGCGTGAAACAACCCGTCACGAAACAGCGGATCCTCGGCAATCTCAATCCCTTTTAACAAAACCAGCGATCCGGGCAAATGCCCCCGTTCCACCGGAACGCCGCGCTCACCAAACGCCTGTATCAACTCTTCCGCCGAAGTTTTCAGTGTATTTACCCGCAGTACCGTAGGCGCCGGTTTCAGGCTTTCTTTCAGCAGGTTTTCCGCCGTTTCAGCCCCGTAATCCTCGCAAAAACTCCGCACGATCCATTCCGGGCAGGAGTACCGCACCGAAAGCGCCGCCGTATCCTTGCCGTCCGGCAGAATCACGCCCTGCCGCAGAAGATTGCGCAGTACGGCGTTCACAAATCCCGCGTTGCGGCTCTCGCGCGAAGCGCGCACCGCTTTCACCGCCTCATTGACCGCGGCGCTGTCCGGGATCTTGTCCATATATAAAATTTGATATAACGCCGTGCGCAGCACGGTCAGCGTGTATGGCTGCACTTTTTTCAGCGGCGTCTTCATTTGCCGCGCCAACGCATAATCCAAGGTGATTTTACGGTCAAGCACCCCATAAAAAAGGCCGGCGGCAAGGGCTTTATCCCGATCGGAAAGATCGGTGCCGCGAAGCGCGGCATTCAAAGTGATGTTGGAATAGGCCCCTTCGGTTTCCACTTTCATTAAGGCGGCGATCGCCGTTTTTCTTGCGTTTGCCATGGCTTATATAACCGTGCCTACCGGGATTGGCCGTCCGCAAAGCATTTGTTTGGCGCTCATCGGTTTCGATCCTTCCGGCTGTACCGTCTGCAACTCGACCGCCGTGCCGCCCTTGCAGGCAATGATCAGCCTGTCGCCGCTCTCGGTCACGGTGCCGGCGGGCGCCGCTGTATTCTCCGCAAGGCGGGCGCTCAATACCTTCACGCGTTTTCCTTCGAAGAAGAAATAAGCGATCGGCCAGGAATAAAAGCCTCGCACACGGTTGCGGATCTCCTCCGCGTCCCATGCCGAAAAATCCAGCAAGGCCATCTCTTTTTGGATGATCGGCGCGTAACTGACGCCCTCCGCCGGTTGTTTCTTCGGGCAAACCGTGCCTGCCGCAAGGTCGGCAACCGTTTTGACCGTTAACTCCGCACTGATCACGGAAAGCCGCTCAAACAGTTCATCCGCCGTTTCGTTTTCTCCGATCGGCGTTTCCGTTGTTTCAAGAATGTCACCGGTATCCATGCCTTCATCCATCAGCATCGTGGTCACGCCGGTTTTTTGTTCCCCGTTGACAATGCACCACTGGATCGGAGAAGCCCCGCGGTAAGCGGGCAACAAGGAGGCATGCCCGTTCACGCATCCATAGCGCGGAAGTTCCAGCACTTCTTTGGGAAGGAGTTTCCCGTATGCCGTTACCACGATCATCTCCGGCGCGATTTCTCTTAAAATCTCCGCCGCCTCCCCGTTTTTGAGGGTAACAGGCTGATACACCGGGATACCGTGTTGTAAAGCGCACACTTTTACCGGCGGCGGGGTGATGAGATGTTTCCTCCCGACCGGCTTATCCGGCTGAGCAAAAACCGCCGCGATTTCATGCCCCGCTTCGATCAGGGCTTCCAGCGTTTTCACCGAATACGCCGGCGTTCCCATAAAAACCAGTTTCATGCTATGCAGGGCCTCCTTTCTTGCAAAAGCGTATCTTACTTCGTGTTCTTTTTGATTTTATCAATATACATGATCCCGTCAAGATGATCGATTTCATGGCACAAAGCCCGGGCTTTCAATTCTTCTCCCGTAATGCGGAAAACTTTGCCGTGGCGATCTTGTGCCCGAACGGTCACTTTCATCGGGCGTTCTACCTCTTCATATCGGTCAGGAATGGAAAGGCAGCCTTCCTGGCCGCATTGCGTGCCCTCTTTGGATTCGATCACGGGATTGATCAATTCGATCAGCCCATCGCCCACATCCACAATGCAAAAGCGGCGAAGAACTCCCACTTGCGGGGCGGCAAGCCCTACCCCGTCCGCGGCATACATCGTATCCGCCATATCGTCTAAAATCATGGCAAGCCGCTCGTCAAAATCCAGTTGGGTGCGGCATTTTTTACGCAAAATGTCGTCCCCTATTTTCACAATATTTCTGATAGCCATTTGGTAACATCTCCATTTTACCGCCGCCTGTCAGCGGTTCTAAATCACGGTTTCGGGGTTGAAATCCACCACCACCGTCACATCCCCCCGCTGGCGAACAGCAAGCGAGGCGCGAAGCATTTCCCGCAGCCGTTTATTCGCCCGGCATTTGATCAGCATCCGATAGCGATAGCGGTTATTCACCCGCGGGATCGAGGCCGCCGAAGGCCCTAATATGATCACCTTCACATCCCGGTACTCTTCCGTGAGTTTTTGTTTGATATTCGAAAAGATTTCCTGTATCGCGTTTTCCGCCGCCTCTTTGGCAACAGACCGCGCCACAATCATGCACAAATCGCAATAAGGCGGATAGATCATCAGTTTGCGGGTTGCGATTTCTTCTTCGTAAAACGAATCATAATCCTGCCGTGCCGCCAAAGAAACCAAATTGCCCGAAGGATCCATCGTCTGCACGATCGCCAGCCCTTTTTCTCCCCCGCGCCCGGCGCGGCCGACCACCTGCGTCAACAGGGAGAATGCCCGCTCAAAACTGCGGAAATCCTCACTGTACGCGGCACTGTCCGCCCCCAACACGCCCACCAGCGTTACATTCGGAAAATCCAATCCTTTCGCCACCATTTGGGTGCCAAGCAGAATATCCGCTTCCCCTTTTGAAAAAGAAGTCAGGTACTCGGCATAGGAATCGCGGGCAAGAGTGCTGTCCGCATCCACCCGGAGAATACGGGCCGAAGGGAAAAGCGCCGCCAGTTCTTCCGCCGCTTTTTGCGTGCCAAGCCCTAAAAATTTCATATGCTCGCCGCCGCAGGTGGGGCAGGTTGACGATACCGCGACCGAATATCCGCAATAATGGCACATCAACCGCCGGTTGGCGGAATGGTAGGTCAGAGAAATGCTGCAATGCGGGCAGGTTGCCACATAGCCGCAATCCGGGCAGGAAATATAGGTGTGATGCCCGCGCCGGTTCAACAGGATGATTGCCTGTTTTTTGCGGGAAAGCGTTTCGCCCACGGCCTCATACAGTCGCCGACTGAACGCCGAAGAATTGCCGCTTAAAATTTCCTGCCGCATATCCACGGTTTCCACCTCGGGCAAAACCGCACTGCCATAACGGTTTTTCAAGCGAAACAGGCTGATTTTTCCGCTTTTGGCCGCCGTGAATGTTTCAACCGACGGCGTAGCCGAAGCAAGGCACAAAAGCCCGCCCTGCCGCGCGGTACGGAATCTGGCAAGATCCCGCGCGTGGAAACGCGGCGCCTGTTCGGATTTATAAGTATATTCCTGCTCTTCATCCATGATGATCAGCCCGAGATCGGCAAACGGCGCGAATATCGCACTGCGTGTTCCGATCGCAATCGCGGCTTCGCCGTTTTTTACCCGCCGCCATTCGTCTAACCGCTTCCCCATGGACATTGCACTGTGAAACACCGCCACGCGGCATCCGTAGCGGTTGGTGAAAATCGAAAGCATTTGGGGCGTCAAGGAAATTTCAGGCACCATCACGATCACGCCGCGGCCGGCGGCGATCACTTCATCCGCCAACCGCAAAAATACCTGCGTTTTGCCCGAGCCCGTCACGCCGTATAAAAGCGAAACCGCGCCCTCTTGCTTGCGGTAATCCGCCATCAAACCGTCAAACGCGGCTTGTTGTTCCTCCGTCAGCCGGATCGGGGTTTGGTGCGGCTCTCTATCGGTTGCCGCGGTGCGGTAGACCTGCTTTTCAAACACCGTCAGCAAACCTTGTCCGATCAACCCGTTGATCACCGAAGGGGAAACCCCGGTATAATATTCGATCTCTTTTACGGCGGCACTGCCTTCCCGCAATACCAGTTCCATCACTTCGCGGCGCCGCGGTGTCAATCTATATCCTTCCAACTCCGCTTCTTCGATCGCGGCGCGCACATATTTCATAGTCGCGTCGCCCATGCGGCGCTTGGCATCGCTTACCGCCGTAATGGCGCCCTTCGCAAGCAGATCCGCCAGCATTTCCGGCGTTGCCGCGGTTTTTTTCAGCAGTTCTTCCTCCGCGGTTTCACCCTTTTTCTCTAAAAAGGCAAACACCGCCGCTTGTTCTTCCGTCAAACCGGGGGAAGCGGCTGCCGCGCTGTAAAAGCGGATCAGGCGATAATTCAACCCCGTCGGCAGCATGGCTTTTACCGCGTCGAAATAGGTGCAGAAACAGGTTTCCCGCATATATTCGCACAAGGCGCATTGCTCCGCGGTGAGTACCGGCTCACGGTCGGTCAAAGCCAAAACGGCTTTCAGCCCTTTCAGTTCTCCCCGTGCAAGCCGCAGGATTATTCCCTGCTTTTTCAGGTTTCCTTTTCCGAACGGAACAATCACCCGCGAGCCGACTGCCGCCTTTTCCTGCATATCAGGCGGAACCAGATAGGTATATAACTTGTCAAACGCAAAGGTCGCGCCTTCCAGCGCGATTTCTGCCACAAGCCCTATCATATGCCCGTCCTCCTGTCAAGATTATGCGTGATCGGAAGCCTCCGCCCCAGTGTTTTCCGCCGCGTTCGACATAGCCAGCGCGTTGATTGCAAGGCTGACCGGTTTTTTGGTGGAAACATCGCCCGCTTCTTCCATTTCTTTGGAGATTTCGCGGGCTTTATGCGCCACATCGATCACCAAACGATAACGATTGTCATACTGTTGAATCAATTTTCCAATATTGGGATTTAACATTCCGCAAGCACCTCATTGATAATAGTTTGTTGTTTTTCGGCGGTCAAACGCCGGCTGTCGATCACGGTAAACAATTCCGCCGCCGCCGTATTCACATCCTGATTCACGATGATATAATCATATTCATCGGCGCGCCTGATTTCATCCAGCGCGGTTTGCATCCGTATTTTGATCTGCTCGTCAGACTCCGTGCCGCGCCCTACCAATCGGCGCTTTAATTCCGCAAAAGAAGGAGGCATGATGAATATGCTCACCGCTTCGGGCAATTTACAGCGGATTTTCTCCGCTCCGTTCACATCCACTTCGATCACCATGTTTTTGCCCGCCATGATCGCGGCTTCCACCGGTTTGCGCGGCGTTCCGTAATAATTGCCGCCGTAGATATTATACTCCAACAACTCGTCCGCTTTGAGCATGGCTTCAAATTCCTCGCGGGAAATAAAGTGGTATTTTTCGCCTTCTCGTTCCCCTTCGCGCATCGCCCGCGTGATAGAGGAAATCGAAAACAGCAAATCGGGATGTTGGCGAAACAGTTCTTTTAAAACCGTATCTTTGCCCGAGCCGGAAGGCCCCGATAGAATAAAAACACTGCCTCTACTCATCTTCCTCCACCTCGTCTTCCAGCAGTTCCTCATCTTCATTTACACGGTTGGCAACCGTTTCCGATTGCAGATAGGTGAGAATGATATGATCGCTGTCGGTAATAATGACCGCGCGGGTGCGCCTTCCGTGGGTGGCGTCAATCAAATTTCCTCGTTCCTTCGCGTCTTGAATGATCCGCTTGATCGGTGCGGATTCCGGGCTGACGATCGCCACCACTCTACTTGCGGAAACCATGTTTCCGAAACCGATGTTGATTAACTTCATGATTGACAGATCCCTCTTACCCTATTCAATATTTTGTATTTGTTCACGGATCTTCTCGATCTCGGACTTGATGTCCACCACCGTATGGGCGATTTCAATATCCTGCGCTTTGGAGCCGATCGTGTTGCTTTCGCGGTTCATTTCCTGCACGATAAAATCCAACTTCCGCCCAACGGCTTCCTCGCTTTCCAGCAATTCGCAAAATTGCTTGATATGGCTGCGCAGGCGCACCGTTTCCTCCGCCACGGCGATTTTATCGGCAAAAATCGCGGTTTCGGTCAACAAGCGTTGTTCATCCACCTGTGCCGTATCCAATAACTCCCGCATTTTTTGTTCCAGCCGTTCCCGATAGGCTTTGACCGTTTCAGGGGATCGCGCCTCCACAAAGGCAACCTTTTCAAGGATCGTGTCACAGCGGCTCTTGACATCCGCCGCCAGCCGCTCGCCTTCTTTCGCGCGCATCGCAATAAAGGCGTCAATCGCGTGATCGGCCGCCGCCAGTACCACGCGCGTCATCGTTTCTTCCGGGATCTGCTGTTTTTTCACAACAAACAATTCCGGATTGTTCACCAAGGATGAAAGTTTCACATCGTTCTTGATCTTATACGAAGCGGAAAGTTTTTGCAAAGCCGCAAAATATGCCTTGGCATATCCTTCATTGATTTCCACAACGGTTTGATCGCCGCCGCCTTCCTCAATCAAAACCGATACTTCGATTTTTCCGCGGGAAAAGCGCTGTTGGCAAATGCTTTTCAGTTTTTCATCCAAAAAAAGATAGCCGCGCGGCAAGCGGGAAGAAAACTCAAAATACCGATGGTTGACCGATTTGATCTCCACGGTAACGGTAATCCCCTCCGCCGTTTCCAGGGCACGCCCGAAACCGGTCATGCTTTTTACCATACCATTCACTTCCAAAAACGAGATGATTTCATATTATTTTATCAAAAAATCATCAAAAAAGTCAACTATTTACAAGTTTTGTAACTCTTTTTTAACCTTTTCCGCTTCTTTTTCCCCACTTTTCGGAAAAAAATCAACCAACAGGCAGGCGTTGCGGCAATGCGACTTGATTTTTTCCAAAAATCATGATAAAATAATTCGGTAAAATGTTTTATAGGAGGTTGACTATGCCGGGCAAACAAGATTATCGCACCAAACCGAGAACCATGATCTTGGATTTTTTAAAAACAAAACACGATGGCACCGTAAGCGCCACTGATATTCTCGCCCATTTTACCGCACAGGGCGTTTCGATCAATCCCGCCACGGTCTACCGCTATCTGAATAAACTTACCGCCGAAGGGCAGGTTTTGAAGTATACGGAGGACACTACCCAAAAATCTGTTTATCAATATGTCGGCGCGGGGCATTCCTGCAAAGATCATATCCATGTGCAATGCGTCCGCTGCGGCAAACTGCTCCATTTGGAATGCGATTTTATGCACCGGATCAACGATCATTTGCGGCAGGATCACGGGTTTATCCTGCAATGTGACGGCAGTATTCTATACGGCGTCTGTGAACAATGTGCAAAAGAAGTCCCTCCCGATCAAGCGTGAGAAACTTCTTTTTGGTCTTGCTCTTCCGTTTGGGGGAGCATTTTTTTATGTTTCGAAAGCACATGCTTATAAATCGTCACCGCCGAAATCAGAACGCATCCCAACGCCACCGAAAAACGGCCGGAACAGCCTTCAAAAATCGCGGAGGCCGGCGCAAACAAAGAAAATGTTACGATACTTCGCTTTCGGTTCGGATTGATTTTTACCGCCACCGAGAAAAAAATATACAAACCCGCCAAAATCAAACCAACCGGCGTGATCCATAATAAAGCAATCATTTCCCCGAAAATCACCGCGATACATTTACCGCCGCGAAAACGGTGAAACAACGAAAAAGCATGCCCTGACACCGGCGCCAGCAGAATCAAGACAAACGCCGGGTGAGAAGAAATTCCGTATTTCAAAGCGCAAAAAACCGGCAAAAACCCTTTGGCCATATCAAGCAGCAGGCAGCACAGCCCCACTTCCCATCCGCAATGAATAAAAACATTGGCGGCGCCGGGATTCCCGTCTTCACTGATCAGCGTAATATCCCGATGGAGAAAAACGCGCGGGATGATCCTGCAAAAAAACACACCGCCCAAAAGGTACCCGCCGAGGATCAAAGCCGCAATCAGGATTTGCTGTTTGTTCATGATCCCACCACCGTTTTCAAAATGGTTTCCGCCGCATTCGGAAAAAAATCGGAACGCTGTGCCAACACCATTTTATCGGCTTCCTGCCGATCCTCCGCAAGTCTGATCGCCTGGCGCACCGCGTCGTCCGGCCCTTCGGATTTTACGGAATAGCCGTGGGAAGCAAAAAACTCAATATTCGCGGTTTCACACCCCGGGATCGCCTGAATATGGACAAGCGGGATCCCGAACACCGCCGCCTCGGTACTGGTAAGACCGCCCGGCTTTGTAATCACAACATCCGCCGCCTCCATATAAAGCGGCACCTGATCGGTAAAACCGACCGTCCGCACCGAATTTTCCGCATAGGATCGTTTCAGTTCGGATTGCAATGTTCGGTTGCGGCCTGCCAGCACACAGGCAACCGTATCGTCTTTTCGGTTTTTGAAAAACGCCTTGCACAACCGCGCGGCATATGCGCAGCCTACCCCGCCGGACATGATCAAAATCATCTTCTGTTCCTGTGAAAAGCCCAGGGCTTCGCGTGCCGCCGCTTTTCCGGGATGCTCGCAAAACCGCTCGTGCACCGGGATCCCCGTAGCATAAATGCGGGATTCCGGGATCCCTTTGGCGATCAATTCCGGGATCAGATCCCGGTGCGGAATGAAATACCCGTCCGCCTCCGGCTCAGAAAAGAAGGGAATGCAGGTGTAATCGGTCAACACTCCGTAACTCTTGACAGGGCAATGCCGGCGCTTCCGCACGGCGGCCATGGCTTCCAACCCATATAAGTGGGTAGAGATCACCGCGTCGATCTCCTGTTCGCGGATCAACCGTTCCAGCCGCTTCGCATATAACGCGTTCGCCCCATACACGGGCGAAAGGAAGCCGGTTTTTTCATAAAGCGCCCCCACCTGATAAACCGCGCCGAACAGTTTCGGCGTGCGTTTGATCATCGTGTTATACATGGAGGACACTTTGCGCCCGGCGTATGCGCTCCCCAAAGCGACGGGATCCTGCATTTGGCAGGGAATGCCCATTTTTTCTGCTGCCCGCGCCAAGGCTTTGGCGGCGCTGTTGTGCCCTTCACCGGTGCTGCAACTCAACAACAGAATGTTCATGACCAACTCCTTTTTGTTATTCCAGAATATTCGTCGTGATATAATCCACGCCCCATTTGATCAAACGCGCGGCGTCTTTTTTATCATCGACCGTCCAGCAATTCACTTCGATTCCCTGTTTATGCAGTTGTGCGATATGATCCCGGTTGAGTTTCGGATAATAAATATCCAATCCGATCCGATTTGCCCGCATGGCGGCGAGATCAAGCGAATCCACCGCGTCGGATGTTAAAAATTGCAAATGCGCTTTTTTCTCCTGCTTGCGCACCAGCAAAAGGTTTTCCCATA
>CACXFE010000150.1 GCA_902766855.1 Oscillospiraceae bacterium
ACCTGCCCGTCTTTCACTTCCACCACCCGCGTTGCGTAGGCTTTGGCCAGTTCCGGGTTGTGGGTGACCATGACCACAAGGCGGTCTTTTGCAACCTCTTTCAGCAAATCCATGACCTGGATGCTGGTTTCGGTATCCAGTGCGCCGGTGGGCTCATCAGCCAAAAGAATATCCGGCTCATTGACCAAAGCGCGGGCGATCGCGACACGCTGCATCTGCCCGCCGGACAACTGATTCGGGCGTTTGTGAATATGATCCCCAAGCCCTACGCGCCGCAAGGCTTCTTCCGCACGGTGCGTGCGCTCGCTTTTAGAAGTGCCGCCAATCGTAAGCGCCAGTTCCACATTGGCCAATATTGACTGATGAGGGATCAAATTATAACTTTGAAAAATAAAGCCGACAGAGTGGTTGCGATAGGCATCCCAATCCCGGTCACTGTACCGTTTGGTGGAAACGCCGTTGATAATCAGGTCGCCGCTGTCATATCGGTCAAGCCCGCCAATCACATTCAGCAGAGTGGTTTTGCCGGAGCCGCTCGGCCCTAAAATCGCGACAAATTCATTATCGCGCAAATCAAGGCTGATATGATCCAGGGCGCGTTGAACATAAGCCCCGGTTCGGTATTCTTTACTGATGTTATGAATTCTTAACACGGTATTTCCTCGTCTTTCCGAATGCGATCAAAATTATATTCTTGCTAATATTATAAGTATTTCCCATACAGATTACAATAGGCGGAATATGAAATAATTGTGAAATTTTTTAAAATATCTTATCGGACGATAAATAGATGCCGCGAAGTTGCGACGATGAGTTATGAAAAATGCCCCGCACGCGATTGCATGGCGAGGCATTTGGTCTTTATACGGTGCGTCTTCTGCCGCGGAACTTTTGTTCAGAGAAGCCGCTTCTTCACAAAATGAACCTTCTTTCTTTGATCAATCCACGATTTCACGGATCAAAAGTTTCGGGATCCCAAGCACGCGGCATTCAAGCAAGCGGTCGCCGGAAATGCGCTGTGTGGGATGGGTGGGATTGATCGGGACCAGTTTTAGCCAATCTTCGCCCTTTTGATATTCCACTTTTTTCAGCGTACCGAGTTCGCCGTCATACAAAATCACACCGACCTGACCGCTGTAATTCAGCGTTGTTTGCCGAAGAACAAGCACTTTGTCTCCATCGTGATACATCGGGTACATGCTGTCACCCTTGACTTTCAGAACAAAAAATTCTTCTTTCGAGCGACCTTTTAAATAACTGTTCGGAATATCGACTGTTTCGCCCTCCCAGTCCTCAATCGCCGTATGATCATACCCGGCGGCAACTTCACCGATTACAGGGAAGGTGGTATACTCTTCCGTAACAGTAGGGGAAGGCGAGGGGGCCGTAGAATCCTCCCAGCCCATTAAATAGGCAGGTGTAGTCATTAAGCGGTCTGCAATGGCTTTGATTTTACCCGCCGGGATATTTTCCACAATGCCGGTTTCGTATTTATGGATCGTTTGTTTTGTGGTATCGGCGGCTTTGGCAAGTTCCAACTGCGATAAATGATTTTCAATCCGCAGCATTTTGATGCGTTCACCAATTTTCATTTTTCATCACCGATGTTATCATACCAAACAATTAGTAACTTGTCAAGATATTTTTTTGAAAATCACTTGACAAGTGTCATCGAATATGGTACGATATAGTAACTTAAAAGCGACAAAGCCTTGAAATTTGCAGAAATTTAGGGTTTTTCGCTTTTATATACAAAATCGAGTAACTTATATGTTACTTTAAGGAGAACAGAAGGAATGTGCTTGGAAAATCAGGGATTATATCGGGAAATGGCGTCGCTTGTAAAGCATTATACCAACCGATTGTACGACGACGACGGCGCACTATGGGAATTTTTGGCAAACCTTGTGGAAAGCGACCGCGAAATCAGCGTGCGATATGCAGCAGTTTGTATGCGCCATGAATGGATCAGGATCAGTAAAAATGAAAGCAACTACGCGGCAAAACATACAGAATTATCAGAAGAGCGATTTGGCAAATCAACGGACTATGATACCATATTGGATTTGCGGCAGGCGTTGGAAACGATCAGCGAACAACAGCGTACCGTTATCTTATTAAAATATTATTGGGGATTTACATTAGAAGAAATCGGAGTATTGACCGGCGTCAGCCGACAAGCCGTGTCACAAATGATACGCAGAGCGTTAAGAACATTGAAAAAGAGTTTATCCGCATAAATCGGTAGAATCTCAGAAAAGGCGGAAAAACACTGAAAAGAGCCGGAAAAGCCTGTTAGGTGCCGGATTATCTCCCCTTAATTCGGCTAAATATTCATTTAGTATAATTCACTATCCCCTAAATTATGGCAAGCCCCTGCTTGCCCCCCGTGAATTACCGCCGCACGGTGTGCCCGTGCGCCTTACTAAATGCCTGTTTAGGGCAATTCAGTTGTAAACT
>CACXFE010000151.1 GCA_902766855.1 Oscillospiraceae bacterium
ATTTGGCTAACGGTTTTTTGTTGGCATTTCGCATTTGAGTCGCCTGCGCCTTACAGGCCGGGTCATTGCCGAAAAAATCGACATTGAAGCAGGTGGTCCTCTGCCAAAGGGTACGAACATCTGAAAAATTGAGGAGGAAAAAGAATGGATGTTATCAAGGAGTTAACCGCCGGACAGTTGAAAAACGATGTTCCGGAAATCTTGATCGGCAGCACCGTGAAAGTGCATGTACGCATCAAGGAAGGGGAAAAAGAAAGAATTCAGGTTTTTGAAGGAACCGTTATTGCGAAGAACAACAGCGGCATTTCCGAAACCTTCACCGTTCGCCGTGTTTCTTACGGCGTAGGTGTGGAGCGCGTTTTCCCGGTGCATTCACCGAATGTTGCGAAAGTCGAAACCGTTCGCAAAGGTAAAGTTCGCAGAGCGAAGCTGTACTATTTGCGTGACAGAGTCGGTAAAGCGGCAAAGGTTAAAGAGCAGATCGGTTAATAAACACCATGGGGGACACAAGTTACCGTGTCCCCTTTTGTTTTAAAACGGAGAGTGGACAATGGACGAGCAGAACTATTCCGAAAACGGATTCAAGATCGATACGGAAACGCCGGAAGAGGCGCCGGAGGAAAACGATTCCAAACAACGCCCCACAGCGGCGCAGGAATTATTTGAATGGCTGGATGTGTTGGCCACCGCGATTATCACGGTGGTGATCGTTTTCAGTCTGATTTTTCGCGTCGCCACGATTGACGGAAAATCCATGAACAACACCCTGTTTTCCAATGATAAGGTCGTCATCACCAATTTTGGCTATACGCCGAAATACGGGGATATTGTGGTCATCTCCCGCAATGTGGAAAATTCGGTGGATGATGTGGTGACCGGGCAAGTGCCGATTATCAAGCGCGTGATCGCCGTCGGGGGGCAAACGGTGAATATTGATTTTGAGCGCGGTGTGGTTTCGGTAGACGGGAAGGAACTGCACGAGGAGTATACGCGCACCCCCACCAATCTTCGTTATAACGACGGCGTGGAATTCCCGGTTTATGTACCGGAAGGATATATTTTCGTTTTGGGGGATAACCGGAACGATTCACTGGATAGCCGCTCTGCCCGTATCGGGGAATACGGGTTGATAGATACTCGCTATGTCTTGGGGCATGCGGTGCTGCGCATTTTCCCGTTCAGCAGTATCGGCAGGTTGGATTGAATATGGCGGAAAATCATACAAAACTGAAAAAACCACGAAATACGGGGATCGACTTGCTGCGAATTGTTGCGATGTTCTTTGTGGTCGTGCTGCACTGTTTGGGCCGCGGCGGTGTTTTGAATGCCGCTCAGCCTGATTCGGCGGCTTATCGCGGTGCGTGGTTGATGGAAATCTGTGCCTATGGCGCGGTGGATATTTTTGCACTGATCAGCGGGTATGTTGCTTTTACCGGCAAAGAAAAAAGAACTTGTTATGCGAATTATATCCAATTATGGATACAAGTGCTTTTTTACGGCATATTGGTGACGGTTTTGTTTCAGATCACGGGAAAAGCGCCGGTTACCCGGCATGACTACGGCATGGTGCTATTACCTGTTACGAATGGCTTGTATTGGTATTTTACCGCTTATACGGGTTTGTTTTTGATCATGCCCCTTTTAAACAAAGCCATTTTGAATTGCAGTGTTAAAACATTAAAGTTGGCCGGGATGGTGATTGTTGCGGCTTTTTCGTTCTTTGATACGGTAGCCGGCCGCTTTATGTTGGCAAGCGGATATTCTTTTGTCTGGGTGACATTGTTATATATTTTAGGCGCTATTCTCAAAAAATGTGAAATCGGGAAAAAATGGAAAGTTTATCAGATCGCGATCGGCATTCTCGCTTTGTACGCGATAACATTTCTTTATAAATTATACGGGCCGGAGTTCACGAAATTATCTGTCACGGTTACCAGAGATTGCCTGATTTCCTATACTTCTCCCACCGTGTTGGGTGCAGCAATTCTCTATGTGATCGCGTTTTCAAAACTGCGGTTTCATTCTGTTTTGAAGAAGATCATCGGTTTTGCCGCACCGGGAAGTTTTGCAATTTATCTTTTGAACAATCATCGTTTGGTATGGGAATATGTGATGAAGGAGCGGTTTGCGTTTTTAGCCGAACGCGGAATGGCGGTAATCTTTTTCTGTGTGATCGGATTTGCGTTGGCTTTTGTTATGGTTTCGATTTTGGTCGATCAGGTGCGAATCCTTCTTTTTAAACTTTGTAACATAAAAGGATTGGCGACATGGATCGAAAATTCGATTCGGTGGTTGGGAGATCGGATTTTGTGCAGCGGCGACTGTAAGACGGAAGGAAATAGTGTATGCGAAACGAGCAGGAAAGCGGATTAAATATCCAGTGGTTTCCCGGTCATATGGCAAAAACGCGGCGAAAAATCAAAGAAATTCTGCCGCTGATCGATGCGGTTTGCGAAGTGGTAGACGCACGGATTCCGATCAGTTCCCGCAATCCGGAACTGCAAGAGTTGATCGGAGAAAAGCCGCATGTGATTCTGTTGAATAAATGCGATATGGCGGATGACGCGGTGACCGATGAGTGGATTGAATACTATAAGCAGCAGGGAAAAATTGCCATCGGGATCGAGTGTAAAAGCGGAAAAGGACTTGCACAGTTTAAAAACACGGTCAAAACCGCATTGAGCGACCGGCTGGAAGCCTACGCCCAAAAAGGCATGGTGGGGAAGCCTCTTCGCCTGATGGTGGTAGGCATCCCTAATGTGGGAAAATCTTCCTTTATCAACCGCGTTTCAGGCGGAGGAAAAGCAAAGGTGGAAAACCGCCCGGGTGTTACGCGCGGCAACCAGTGGTTCACGATCGACCGACAGTTGGAACTGCTGGATACGCCGGGGGTGCTGTGGCCGAAGTTTGAAGATCAGACGGTGGGGGAGCATCTTGCCTTTACGGGCGCGGTGAAAGACCGGATATTGGATACCGAATTATTGGCCGTGCGCTTGTTGGAAATTTTAGCGGCGGATTACGGATATTTGTTGGAAACCCGGTATGGATCACTGGATTTGGCGGAAGAAGGGTACGAAATCCTCTGCCAAATCGGGAAGAAACGCGGGATGCTGATGCGCGGCGGCGAAATTGATACCGAGCGCGCCGCCAATATGGTATTGGAAGAATACCGAAACGGAAAAATCGGACGGATCACACTGGAAAGGGTGAGGGATAATGCCGGATTACGCATATGAAGAAGCCGCTGTTTTACGCGGCTTTCATGCTATTTGCGGGGTAGACGAGGCAGGCAGAGGGCCGCTTGCCGGGCCGGTTTGCGCGGCGGCTGTTTTGTTGAAGCCGGGCACCGAGATCGAAGGACTGAACGATTCGAAAAAATTAAGCGAAAAAAAACGGGAGCGGCTATTTGATGTGATTTGCGAAAAAGCCGTGGCATACGCGGTGGCATTCGGCACGGTAGAAGAAATTGAAACCGTGAATATTTTAGAAGCCACTTTTCTCGCCATGAACCGGGCGATCGAAGGGCTTGCCGTCCGGCCGGATTTCGCTTTGATTGACGGAAATCGGGTGCCGCGCGGAATTTTGGTGCCTTGTGAAACGATTATCAAAGGTGACGCGCTCTCCATGTCGGTGGCGGCGGCATCGGTATTGGCAAAGGTTTCGCGGGATCGGCTGATGCCGGAGTATGACGCGCAATATCCGCAATACGGTTTTATGAAACATAAAGGATACGGCACCAAAGACCATATGGAGGCGATCCGCCGTTACGGCCCGTGCGAGATCCATCGCCTGTCCTTTTTAAAGAATATTTTACCGCATGAGTAACGGGGCGATGCAATGAATATCGGCGCAAAGGGCAAAATGGGCGAAAACATGGTCGCTCGGTTTTTACGGAAAAACGGCTGTACGCTGATCAAACGGAATTTTCAAACCCGCTTCGGGGAAATCGACATGATCGCGGAAACGCAAGAATATATTCTTTTTGTAGAGGTGAAAATCCGGGAAGAGGATACCGTTGTACCGATCGAAGAAGTGGTAGACGCCCGAAAGCGCAAGCGTATGTTGCTGGCGGCGGAGCGTTTTTTGACTTTGTATCATACGGAACTTTGCCCTCGCTTTGATGTGGCGCTTGTGACGGCGCAACCCGGGGAAGACGGCTCGGAAACATATCGCCTCCGGTATATCAAAAACGCATTTTGAGGTGAGGTATGCGCTATTTTGATTTGCATTGCGATACAGCGTTTGAATGCTATCGAAGGGGATTGGCTTTTGAAAACGCGGAATTGGCTGTTTCGGCGGCGGAAGGCGCGGCACTGGAAGAATGGAAACAGGTTTTTGCCATATGGATCCGGGATGATGAGAAGGCACCGTTTGCTTTGTACCGGGCAATCCTTCGTGACTGGAAACAAAAAATACGGAAAAAACCCGCCTGCCTGACGCCGATCCTCGCGGTCGAAGGCGGCGCGGTGTTGGAGGATGACCCGGAGCGGGTGGGGCAACTCAAACAAGACGGCGTGCGCCTGTTGACGCTGACTTGGAACGGGGAAAACCGTATTGCCGGCGGCGCACACAGTACGAAAGGGTTGACGGATTTCGGCAAAGAAGTGATCGCGGGGTTGAACCGTGCCGGGATCATTTGCGATCTTTCCCATTTGAATGACCGCAGTTTTTACGCCGTGGTCGAGCGGGCGGAACACCCTGTCGCCACCCATTCCAACTGCCGGGCGATTTGCGATGTGCCACGCAATTTAAACGATGATCAATTACGCCTGATTGCTCAAAAAGGCGGATTGATCGGGCTTTGTTTTTACCCGCTTTTTCTCGGCGGAGAAGGGGCGGAAGCCTTGGCGCGGCATTTGTACCATTTGTGCGAACTCGGTCTGGAAAAACAGGTCGCTGTCGGCTCGGATTTTGATGGGGCGGTTATGTCGCCCGAATTGGATCGGCTTTCCAAATTGCCGGCCTGCGCGGAAAAATTAAAGCGATTGGGATTTGAACAGGGACTTTTGGAACGGTTTTTTTATGAAAACGCCGAGAATTATTTCAAAACCTTTGACAAAAGGGATAGATTCGTGTAGAATGAGGAACAGAGCAAAAAGGAAGTGTTTACATGAACTACATCAGTACAAGAAATCGCGCGGTTTCATTGACGGCGTCGCAAGCCATTGTACGGGGCATTTCGGAAGAAGGCGGGCTTTTTGTTCCCGATGAGTTCCCGGTGCTTGACGCGGCGGATTTTGAAGAGTTGAAAACGCTGGATTATATGGGCCGGGCGAAAAAAATATTAAGCCTTTTTTTAAACGATTTTTCGGATGAAGAGGTAGAAGCCTGTGTGCGGGGCGCTTATGCCGGCAGTTTTGAGGATGATCAGCCTGCCCCGATTTCCCGCATCGGGAGCCATGCCAATGTGCTGGAACTCTGGCACGGGCCTACCTGTGCGTTTAAAGACCTGGCTTTGCAGTTGCTGCCGCATTTGCTGGTCACCTCTGCAAAAAAGGCGAGCGACGCAAAGAAAACCGTGATCCTGGTGGCCACTTCGGGCGATACCGGCAAAGCGGCGCTGGAAGGATTTCGGGATGTGCCGGGCACGGAGATTATCGTTTTTTATCCGAGTGACGGCGTAAGTTCCATGCAGAAACTGCAAATGGACTCCCAACAGGGCGGGAATGTGCATGTTTACTCCATCAAAGGCAATTTTGATGACGCGCAATCCGGCGTTAAAAAGATTTTTACCGACCGTGCCGTAAAAGAAAAACTGGCACAGAACGGGATGCGCTTTTCTTCTGCCAATTCGATCAACTGGGGGCGGTTGGCGCCGCAAATCGTGTACTATGTTTCGGCTTACTGCGATTTGCTTGCCAGGGAGGAACCGCTGGACGGCGGCTTTCATGTTGTCGTGCCGACGGGGAATTTCGGCAATATTTTGGCGGCATATTACGCCAAAAAAATGGGCGTGCCGATCTGTAAACTGATCTGCGCTTCTAACGCGAACAGGGTGTTGACCGATTTTATCCGTACCGGTGTGTATGATCGCAATCGCGCGTTCTACACAACGGTGTCCCCTTCCATGGATATTTTGATTTCCAGCAATCTGGAAAGAATGTTGTTCGAATTATCCGGCAATGATGATCGGGCGGTAGCCGCTATGCAGGCGGAACTTGCCGCAACCGGGAAATTTACGGTGCCGGACGATATGCGTGAAAAAATGCAGGCGCTGTTTTGGGGCGGCACTTGTGATGACAGCGCGACGCTTGCTACCATCCGTGACTATTTTACGGAATATGGCTATTTGGTAGATACGCATACCGCGGTGGCGCTGAATGTGTATCGGCAATATGTGGCGCAAACGGGGGACGACCGCGTGACCGTGATCGCTTCTACCGCATCGCCTTATAAGTTTGCGGACAGTGTGCTGACAGCCATCGGAGAGGACGGCACCGGCAGTCAGTTTGATCGTGTCCGGCGCTTATCGGAAAAAACCGGGACGGCCGTACCTGCTCCGATTGCGGCGTTGGAAAACGCGGCGGTGCGCTTCCAAACGGTTTGCGAAAAAGAGCAGATGTTGGATGCGGTTTACGGGGCGCTCGGCATTTTGCCGTAACTTGTCTGAACGGAATATGCAACAAAAATCGCAGGCCAGCCAACCGGGCTGACCTGCGGATTCTAATAGAAGGGGTTTATTCAAACTGTTGGGGCTCGTTTTCCGTGCGGAAGGTGTCGCAGCAGGTGTCACGGCTTTGCCTGGCCTCGCTGTTGCCTACGCTGATCTTTCCTGCGGCGCAAGTATTTTCCAGTGTGTGATAAACGCAATTTTCCACACTGCATGCCACACATTGCCTGGTTTTGCATGGATTGTCTGTCATGATGATCCGATCCTTTCTGTTCGTCTGATAGGGTTCCGTGAAACGACCGTTTCGGCGCCCTGATGATAGTATTTACATTTTTTCTTGAAAAATCCCATGTGTTCATGGCAAAGGAGGCGATTCTGATCAGTATTTTTGCAATTTCCGATCTGCATTTATCATTCGGGGTTGATAAACCGATGAATATTTTCCGCGGGTGGGATCACCATGAAGAACGCCTTTGCGCCCATTGGAAGCGGCTTGTCGCGCCGGAAGACACCGTGGTTTTACCGGGGGATTTTTCATGGGCGCTGAAACTGGAAGACACCGAAAAAGATTTTGCGTTTTTAGAATCGCTCCCCGGGAAAAAGATTCTGTTAAAAGGCAATCACGATCTTTGGTGGGGCACCCGGAAAAAATTGCAGGAATTCATGCAGGAAAAAGGGTTTCAAACCATTCGATTTTTGTATAACAACTGTGAAGTATGCGAAGGGTATGCCATTGCGGGAACGCGCGGCTGGTTTTATGACGCGGGCGCCGATCAAAAGATCATCGCGCGGGAAGCGGGCAGGCTGGAACTTTCCCTTGCGGCGGCGGAAAAAACCGGGCTTCCCGTGTTGCTTTTTCTTCATTATCCCCCGGTTTACGGCGACACGGTTTGCACCGAAATATTTGAGGTGATCAAAAAGCACGGCATCCGCGAAGTGTATTACGGGCATATCCACGGCGCCGGTTTTCACCATGCCGTGAAGGAATATGACGGGGTGAAAATGCATTTGATTTCATGTGATTGCATTGATTTTACACCGTTTTTTGTGGCATAATCTATAAAATTTGCCGAATTTACAGAATGTTTTAAAAAAAGATGGAAATCATTCCCGAATTATGCTATAATAATTTGAACTATGCAAATGAAAGTTGCGGAGGTACAAAAATGAGTTTGAAGGAAACAAAAAAAGTTGATACCAACCGGGTTCAACTGGAAATCACGGTGGACGGAGAGGCTTTCCGCGAGGCAATCAAAGAAGCCTACAAGAAAAACGGCAAAAAAATCAATGTGCCGGGCTTCAGAAAAGGAAAAGCGCCGCTCCATATCATCGAAACCTTTTACGGGGCGGAGGTTTTCTTTGAAGACGCGCTCAACCTGCTTTATAACGACCTGGTGGAAGATGCGATCAAAGAATCCGGCGTAAGAGTGATCAACGATAAAATGGATTTCGATCTGGTTTCTATTTCCAAAGAGGACGGGGTGGATTTCAAAGTAACGGTAACCACTTATCCCGAAATCGAACTGGGCGAATATAAAGGGTTGAAAGCCGAAAGAACGCCGGTTAAGGTAGAAGCGGCGGAAGTTAACGCGGAACTGAACGCCATGGCGGAGCGCAATTCCCGCATGGTTTCGGTGGAAGACAGAGCGGCTCAAAAAGGCGATACGGTTGTGATTGATTTTGAAGGTTTTGCCGATGGCAAGGCTTTTGACGGCGGCAAAGCGGAAGGCCATTCGCTGGAACTCGGCTCCGGGCAGTTTATCCCCGGGTTTGAGGATCAGATCATCGGGCATCAAAACGGGGAAGAGTTTGATGTGAATGTTACATTCCCTGAGGAATACGGCGCCAAAGAACTTGCCGGAAAAGATGCGCTGTTCAAAGTGAAATTGCATGAGATCAAGGTCAAAGAATTGCCGAAACTGGATGATGAATTTGCCAAAGATGTCAGTGAATTTGACACTTTGAAAGATTTGAAAGCCGATCTGAAAAAGAAAGCGCTTGACCGCAAGAAGAAAGCCGCCGAAGAGGCCGTGGAAAATGCGCTTGTTCAACAGATCGTGGATGGGATCAAGGGCGAGATCCCCGAAGCAATGTTTGAAAACCGCCTGAATCAGAGTGTGGAAGAGTTCGGTTATCGTCTGCAATCTCAGGGGCTGAACCTTGATACTTATTTGAAATACACCAATTCTTCGTTGGATGACTTTAAGAAGTCTTTCCGCCCGCAAGCGGAAGCGCAAGTGAAGTACCGCCTGGCGCTTGAAAAAATCGTGGAATTGGAAGGCATCAAGGCCACCGAAAAAGAACTGGAAGAGCAGTACGAAAAAATGGCGAAGGATTACAATATGGAAGTTGACCGCGTGAAAGAGTTGGTTCCCGCGGAGGAGATCGAAAAAGATCTCGCCGTCGGAAAAGCGATCGACTTTGTAAAAGAAAACGCCGTGATCACCGAAACTGCACCGAAGGCGGAAGAAAAAACGGAAGAAAAACCCGCCGCCAAGAAAACGGCTGCCAAGAAACCCGCAGAAAAGAAAACAACCGAGAAAAAGACTACGGAAAAGAAACCTGCGGAAAAGAAACCCGCGGCAAAGAAACCGGCCGCGAAAAAACCGGCAGCGAAGAAGGCTGAAAAAGAGTAAAGCAAACGGGGGGTGTGCAATGTGCGCGTCCCCCGAAAAAACATTTCAAAACCGGTAAAAAAGGATGCTTTTTGATTAGGGGTATCGCTTTTTGCCTATACTATCAAATAACGGAGGGATAACAAATGAGTTTAATACCTTATGTTGTGGAACAAACCAGTCGGGGAGAGCGCTCTTATGATATTTTTTCGCGCCTCTTAAATGATCGGATCATTATGCTGAACGAAGAAGTGAATAACGCTTCCGCCAGTGTGATCATCGCACAGATGCTGTATCTGGAAGGGCAAGACCCGGAGAAGGATATCAATTTCTATATCAACAGCCCGGGCGGTTCTGTTACGGCGGGCATGGCAATTTATGATACCATGCAGTATATCCAATGCGATGTCAGCACCATTTGCATGGGGATGGCGGCCAGCATGGGGGCGTTTCTGTTGGCGGCAGGCGCAAAAGGAAAGCGTTTTGCTTTGCCGAACAGTGAGATCATGATTCACCAGCCGCTCGGCCAAGCGCAAGGGCAGGCAACGGATATTCTGATTCATGCGCGCCAGATTGAGAAGATCCGCGCCAACCTGAATCAAATCCTTTCGGAAAAAACAGGTCAACCGCTGGAAGTGATCATGCGGGATACCGAGCGGGATAACTTCATGAGTGCCGAGGAGGCCGCCGCTTACGGTTTGGTTGACAAAGTGATCACAAAACGGTAAAGAGGGTTTTCCATGGCGAGCGAGAAAGAAAAAGAAATACGCTGTTCCTTCTGCGGCAAAACGCAGGATGAAGTCACCCGCCTTGTGGAAGGGCCGGGCGTTTATATCTGTGATAATTGCATTCAGTTTTGCAATACGCTTTTGTTTGAAGACGAAACGGTGAAAGATCATCGCAAAAGCAAGCAGGCGGAAGAGTTCGTTTTGCCGAAACCGGCGGAGATCAAAGCACAACTGGATCAGTATGTGATCGGGCAGGATGATGCCAAGCGGACGCTTTCGGTTGCAGTATACAATCATTACAAGCGTATTTTTAAAAACGATCAAAACGATGTGGAATTAAACAAAAGCAATGTGCTGATGCTGGGGCCGACGGGGGTTGGCAAAACCTTATTGGCGCAAACGCTGGCTAAAATTTTGGATGTGCCGATCGCGATTACCGATGCCACCACTTTGACCGAGGCGGGCTATGTGGGTGAAGATGTGGAGAACATCCTGTTACGGTTGATCCAAGCCGCGGATTTTGATGTGGAAAAAGCTGAGCGCGGGATCATTTATGTGGATGAGATCGACAAAATCGCCCGCAAATCGGAAAATGCTTCGATCACGCGGGATGTCAGCGGCGAAGGCGTGCAGCAAGCGTTGCTGAAAATCCTGGAAGGCACGGTTTCCAATGTGCCGCCTCAGGGCGGCAGAAAGCATCCCCAGCAGGAGTTTATTCAAATTGATACCACCAATATTCTGTTTATCTGCGCCGGCGCGTTTGACGGGATCGAAAAAGTGATCGAGCGCAGAATGGGCGGCAGTTCGTTGGGCTTCGGCGCAAATGTAAAATCGCCCAAAAGTTTAGAGGCGGAGGCGCTGGCCGCCAAGGCCACCCATCAGGATTTGGTGAAATTCGGCTTAATTCCCGAACTGGTGGGGCGCTTGCCGGTTATAACGGCGCTTAACGGCATGGATCAGGAAACTTTGATCCGCATTATGACTGAGCCGAAGAATTCCATCGTGAAACAGTATCAAGCCCTGTTCCGTATGGATGGGATCGAGTTGACTTTTGAGCCGGAAGCGCTGAATCGCATCGCGGAATTGACGATCGAGCGCAAAACCGGCGCCCGGGGGCTTCGCTCCATTATCGAAGGGGTGCTGCAACCGATCATGTTCGAGGCTCCGTCAGACGGGGCGATCAGCAAGGTTACGATCACGGCGGCCGCGGTAGACGGCGAGGCACCCCAGATAACGCGCAAGGCTTCTTAACATGATCAAAATTTTATTTATTTGCCACGGGAATATTTGCCGCAGTCCCATGGCGGAGTTTGTGATGAAAAAAATGGTGGCGGAACGCGGCATGGCCGATCGGTTTTTGATCGCTTCCGCCGCCACCAGTACCGAAGAGATCCCAAACGGGCGCGGCAACCCGGTATATCCGCCTGCACGCGCGGAACTGGCGCGCCACGGGATCGCTTGTTCCGGGAAACACGCCGTTTTATTAAACAAGGAAGATGCGCGGCAATACGATTATTTGATCGTGATGGATGAGCGCAATTTGCGCAACACACTGCGTATCATCGGTGAGGATGGAAAAGAGAAAGTACATAAATTGCTTGACTTTACCTGCCAAAAAGGGGACATTGCCGATCCGTGGTACACCGGCGATTTTGCGGCGACCTATCATGAAATCGAAGAAGGCTGCGCCGCATTGCTGCAAAACCTATGTGAGAAATAGAAGAAACGCTTTGGAAAATCCGGGGCGTTTTCTTTTTGCGCCGAAAAGAGCTTGACAAACATCAGCCCGAACTGGTAATATGAAAAGAAAGCGATCGGATCGCATTTTATGAAAAAACGGGGCGAAAGAATGAAATTTCAAAAGCAAATTCATGATTATGTGTATGGGAAGAAAGACGAAATGCTTCGGGACCTTGCGGAGTTGGTTCGGATCCCCTCGGTTTTGGGTGAACCGGAAGAGGGCGCGCCGTTCGGAAAGGCTTGCGCCGAGGTTCTTCACGCGGCAGACCGGCTTTATCAAAAACACGGTTTTCAAACCGAAAATCGGGCGGACCGCGGGTATTTGTTGAGTTTTTACGGTGAAGGGGAAGAAAAAATCGGAGTGTTTGCTCATGCCGATGTGGTCGGTGTGGGGGAGGATTGGACACTCTCTGCCCCGTTTGAACCGACGGTGAAAGACGGTTTTATGATCGGGCGCGGCGTCAAAGATGATAAAAGCGCCGTGATCCTTTCCCTGTATCTTGCACGGGCCTTGCGCGATCTGCAAATCCCCTTGAAACACGGGCTTGTGTTTTTTACCGGCGCGAATGAAGAAACCGGCATGATTGATATGGAAAACTATTTGGCGGATCACACACCGCCGCGTATTTCGATCGTGCCCGATTCGGATTTCCCTTGTGCGCACGGGGAAAAAGGAATTCATCATTTTTGGGCAAAAGGAACCCGCCCGTTGTGCGATGTGATCGAAGTGACAGGCGGTACGGCTTTTAATATTGTATTGGGCGAGGTTTCGGCACGGCTGCGGTATTCCGATGCGCTTTATCAAGAGTTAAAAGCACAGGAAAACGCGGATTTGCAGGTGACAGAAGAAAAAGGAGAAATTCATGTTACGGCTTTCGGCGTGTCTGCACACGCGGCTTTTCCTCAAGCCAGCCGCAATGCCGCAAAAGGATTGTTTGAGGCCTTGGCAAACTGTTCGGCTCTTGCCGGGAGCGACCGTGCGCAAGCCGCTTTTTTAGCACAGGTTTTCAGTGAAACCGACGGCAAAACCTTCGGGGTGCAAAACCGGGATTCTATTTTCGGGGATCTGACGATGATCAACGGCATGATCCGTACCGAAGAGGGGGCGCTGAAACTGTCGTTTGATTCAAGATTCGGTGACGGGGTGTCCTTCCCTGAAATGCAGGAAAAACTGCGCTCCTGTTTGGCGGAAAACGGCTTTGACTATTTGCCGGAACGCTATTCTTCGGCTTTTCATGTGGATAAAAACGATCCGCTGGTGCAAAAAACATTGGCGGTTTACCGCGAATTTACCGGGGATATGGAGGCCGACGCCTTTATTTTGGCAGGCGGCACTTATGCGAAAGAACTGCCGTATGCGCTGGAAATCGGCAACGAAATCCCGCATCCTTTGCCGTTTGAATTGCCCGCCGGTCATGGTGCGGAGCATCAGCCGGATGAATGTTTGAGTGTGGAAGGCTTTTTGGAAGCCGTGGAATTTACCATCGGAATGATTTTGGAAATTGATGAATGCTGAATGCGTTCAGAAAAGGAGAAAAGCGAAGATGGGTGAAGCAGTATTACAACATCGGGGGCTGCGGTTGAATTATAAACGCACACTCTTGATTGGTTTTGCGTTTTTCGGGATCTTATTGCTTTGGCAGGTTTATGACGCATGGTGCCCCACCTTTTTGACGGATATTTTTGCCCGGCGGATGTATGATCTTTCTTCCGCCGAATTGAAAACCGGCGATCCCGAAAAGATTTTGAATGTGCAATGGATCGTGGGGATCGTGATGGCCTGCGATAATCTTGCCGCACTGATTTTACTGCCGATTTTCGGAAATTTATCAGACCGGACCAAAACCCCGATCGGCAAACGGATGCCGTTTATTTTAGTCGGTACGATGGTATCAGCCGTGGCGTTCCCGTTTATTCCGCTGCTTTTTCATCAGAACAACGCGGCGGGCATGATCGCGGTGATGCTGATCGTTTTGATTTTCATGATGATGTATCGCAATCCCGCTGTTGCCCTGATGCCGGATATTACACCTAAGCCCTTGCGGGCGAAAGCCAACGGGTTGATCAACATTATGGGGTATCTCGGCGGCGCGTTTGCAACCGTGTTGGGAATTTTTCTGAAACTTTCCGATTATATCAATGTAAGCGACACCGCGCGCAAACTGTGGGTGATCGAAACGCCGTTTCTGGTGGCTTCGGTGTTGATGGTGATTTCGGCTTTTGTTTTGTTTTTTACCGTGAAAGAAAATCGGTTAGCGGAAGAGTTGAAAGAGGAAATCACCCTCGGAGAGCGGCTTGCCGCGATTGAAAACCCGGTGGATGATAACGCCCCCATGTCTGCCGCCAACAGAAAAATGCTGTTGGCGATCCTCGGCGCTGAATTTCTTTGGTTTATGGCGGATAACGCGATCGGCACTTATATCGGAAATTATGTGATCTATTATCTGAACGCCGCTTCCAGTTCCACCATGCTTCTTACGGTGTTCGGCGGGCTTGCCAGTGTGATCGGCTTTGCCACGGCGGGGATCCTTGCGGATAAGATCGGCCGGAAATGGACGATCACCTGCGGACTTGTTATCACGGTGATCGCAATGGCGATCATGTGCCTGATCGTGCCTTCCGGCAGGGTGACAGGCGCGAACGGAGAATATGCTTTTCCTTCGGCGCTGTTTGTGATTTGGGTGTTGAAAGGCTACGGCATGGCGTTGGTACATAATTGCTCGTTCCCGATGGTGGTGGAACTTTGTTCCAACCGAAAAATCGGGAAATTCACCGGGTATTATTATGCGGCCAGTATGTCCGCGCAAACCATTACTCCCATCGCGTTGGGTTTGGTGTTCAAAGCCACCTTGTTCTGGCGCGCTTTGCCGGCATATGCCTGCGTGTTGTTTTTGTGCAGTTGCGTGGTATTTACCCTGTTCGTAAAAAATATAAAGGCGCAAAAGGTGGAAAATCTGCGTGGATTGGAAGCCCTTGATAACGATTGATTTCATAAAAAAGAGCGGTTTAGCCGATCGTCTTTTCACAGACGGCTAAACCGCTTTTTTAAACCAAAACGATATTTCCCAGAAACCATCGGCCTTGGGACGGCGGAACACTGCCTGTCGGAGAGTATGATGCTTTATACCAAAAGGCAAGAAATACTCAAAGCAATCCCTCCAAACAGGATCAATCGCGTTTCATTCAATCGAAGTCAACGGAATCTGTACAAGATCCCATGTGCTGTCGGCATGAAGGGTGATTAACTCCGCACCGCGTTGAGCAGTATCGTTTTCAATTCCCGGCATCGCAAGATAGTCGATACTCATGCCGTAGGTCAGCCGAATGCCTTTGTATGCAAGCGACATATTGTTATAGTGATCGTGTCCGCAAAAAAATCCCGTGGTGGAACCAAGTTCCAACGCTCGATCAAACAAGGCGCTGGGATAATCGGAACAACATACCTTATTGATCATCTTTTCACCGTTTTCTCCGAAAAAATAGGTGACTTCATGGCTCCCGGATTCATACAGTTCGTAGGCCACGCGATACTGTTGAAGCGGAATGTGAAAAAACACAAGGGAATTGACGGTTTTGCCGGTTTCGGCATTCATACGATTTACTTCGGAAGCATACCATTCAACCTGATCATCGTGGATATAGTCATAAACATTGATCCCTTCGCCGGTGTAGGCGTTGGAATCAATCAGAAACAATCCGGTATTCAGCGCCCCGTCACGGTTTCTGATTTCAATCAGTTGGTTGTTTCGCCCGGTGATCCCCGGCTGGATATAGGGATAAAGTAATGTGCCGGAGGTTTTATACGAAAGCGACATGTAGACCTCATTCAGTTCCGCTTTGTTCAGTGAGGCAAGGCTTTCGGTATCATGGTTCCCGTAGGTGAACGCCCATGGGATGCCGAGATTGCGCATAAACGAGGCAAATTGATAGACCGGGGCGCTATTATTGAAAGACATTGACATGATCCCCAGAGGAAACGAAAGGTCGCCGGTTACAATTACCAAATCGGGGTGTGTATGCTCGATGAGTTTATAGCAGGCTTTCAGCGCCTTGTGATCTTGCCGGTAGGAGAAAAGACTGCCGCCAAGGTGAATGTCGGTCAGATGGAGAATTTGAAAATCCTCTTGTTCGGAAGTGATCGTATAAATTCCGGTATCGCCATGATATTCAATCTGGTTGTGATTGTGGGAAACCACCGGGAGCGAATTGATATAGGGTTGAGTGTAATAGGTTTCACGGCTCATTACCACATAGCCGCCCGCTAAAATGACCACTGCCATTACGGCGGCAAAGCGCCGCTTGTTGAAAACAAAATTTTTTACGGTGATTTTTTTGCGAAGGGTATAGTTGTAAACAAACACCATCAGTGCAAACAAAATCCCGGCAAGGAGGAAAATATTGGCAGGATAGGAAAAGTTCCGGCGGAAGAGAAGGATAACGGCAATCACTGCTAACCAATAAACGGCGGAAAACAGCAAAATGCCGATCATATGTTTTTGAAAAACCGCGTGTTTGGGAAATCCGATGCGGTTTTGCAAAAGTTTCACGAGAAGTGCGTTTTTAATCAACAAAAACAGCGGGATTTGTACCATGATTAGATTTGCGAAAATATTTTCAGCCAACTCGGCAGATTTTGAATTGCCGAAAAAATAAAAAGAAAACTCTGAACCGATAAAAAGAACCGAGGCGGCAAATATCAGTGCGATCGAATTGAGTAATCGTTTTGTGTATCGATCGGCACGGGTACGGAAAAACAAAAAGGTTTCGGTATTGTATTTTTCGCGGGAATGTACTTTCTCCACTTTGCAAAATTTTCGCAGGCAGAGCAACGCCGCCATGCCAAGCGTTATGCCGAAACCGAAAACAAAAAAGAATTCCGAATTTCGGAAAACAGCATTATAAACCGTCCAAACTGCCTCCATCAACATGGCGGTGAACAAGATTGAAATCAGATAAGTTCTCCATCGCTGACGGCGAAATTCCTTTTTCGTTTCTTTATGATCGGCGATGTCCCTCTCGTTTTGCCACGATTCGATTTTGTTGCGGGAATATCCCGCGGCAGTCGCCATTTTTTCAAGGGTATTATATGTTGTGGTGATTTCTTCAAAGGAAGATTGCTGAAACTTTTGTTCAAGAGTGCTTTCTATGTTTTTTCTTGCTTCATCGATTTCTTCACTATAAGGAAGATCATCGAAAAAAAGAGAAACGAACCTTTTGGTTTGATTACACATGCTTTGCTCCTTACTTCATCTGATGGGGTTCAACTCCCGCCGGATTATGAAAATTCTTTCTTCAATATTATAAACAGATCAAAATATTTTGTCAACCAAACGAATGACAGGCTTTTCGTGAAAGGTTGCTATTTACAAATTTCGATTTTTCATGTAAAATAGGGGAAGATTGATAGAACAGGAAGAATGCAAGCATGGCAAACGATAAAATCATCATCAAAGGTGCGAATGAGCACAATCTGAAAAATGTTACGCTTACCATCCCGCGGGATAAACTGATCGTGTTTACGGGGCTTTCGGGCAGCGGAAAATCCTCCCTTGCTTTTGATACGATCTACGCGGAAGGGCAAAGGCGGTATGTGGAATCGCTTTCCTCCTATGCCCGGCAGTTTTTAGGGCAGATGGAAAAACCGAATGTGGATAGCATTGAAGGGCTTTCGCCCGCGATCTCGATTGATCAGAAAACCACTTCGAAAAACCCGCGTTCCACCGTGGGCACCGTTACCGAGATTTACGATTATTTGCGGTTGTTATATGCCCGTGTGGGGGTGCCGCATTGCCCCATATGCGGGAAGGAAATCAGCCAGCAAACCACCGATCAGATCGTGGACGCAGTGATGCGGTTGGAGCCCGGCAGTAAAATTCAAATTTTATCCCCGATCGTAAAAGGCAGAAAAGGCGAACACACCAAAGAACTTGAAAACGCGCGCAAGCAGGGCTACGCCCGGGTGCGGATCGACGGGAATATGTATGATCTTTCCGAAGAGATCAAACTGGAAAAGAACAAAAAG
>CACXFE010000152.1 GCA_902766855.1 Oscillospiraceae bacterium
CTAAAAGGAATGAGCCCAGTACAATACCGAACTCATTCACAAACAATTTAATATTTAATTTTGTCTAAACTTTGGGGTTCACTTCACAAGGATGGATCGTCTCTGTATAATGAAATTGTTAAAAGGTTGGAGATAGTGCTCCATTGAGAGGATTGGTTTGAAGAAACAGGTCGGACAAATTCACACAAGGGATTTGTCTGCCTTTTTGTTTGATAATGAGAAAATCCAAACGATGAATGCACCGGAAAATGATCAAAAGACGACAGAAAGCAAACGCTCTCATTTGAGTGTTCAATTTTTCTAAATCAAAACGGAATCATCGCTTTTAAAGAAGCCGTAAAACAGTTGAAAAGAATTGTTTTACGGCTTTTTTGCGTCTTTCAGCCAGGATGAACGATTAAGTGAGTGAAGACAAAATAATGAAAAGGAACAAAATGAAACCTCCCGATTGGCAAAGAGTCGGGAAGTTGACAGGCTGACGGGTGCCGGAGGGAAAACCCGGATCTTTGCGGTTGGCAGGACAGTGCCGATCATCTGAATTATATATATCGGATTCCTCTGTCCGGGAATCACCGCACCTGCCGCGGGCAACCCGATTGATCGGGGGATAGGTGCTATACCGGTCGAACACCATTTGTTCGGAACTTTTGAAAGTTTAACCCGGTTTCTTACTAAACACATCTCGACAATTTCATAACAGAGACAGAAGCATAAAAAATAAGCAAAACTCTCGATTGATCGCATCAAAAAGAATTCATGCTTCGGAAAAGGAACGGAAACAGAGAAATGTGTTGGGAGAAGTGCGCCTACCGGTAGGAAGAAAGGAGTTTTTATGTCAAAGTATTATTTTAATTTATTATCCCAAGCAGAAAAAGTATATCGCCATAACCGGCAAGGCAGTTATCGCACCAAGATACGGTATTTTGAAGCGTATAAACGATTCCTTCGTTTTGTAGGGGAAGAATACCATTTGCAAAAAATATCGAATATTTCAGGGAAGCATTTGGCGGCGTATGTTGACTACATGAAAGAAAAGAACCATGCCGCCTCCACCATCAAGACCGACCTTGCCGCTATCCGTTTTTGGCAGGATCAGGTGCCGGGAAGCAAATATCGGTTGCCGCAAAATGGAGAGTTTGAACTGAAACGGCGCAAATTCGGCGGAGTAGACCGCACATGGAGTGTGGGAGAACTGAACCGCATGATCACGGAATGTTGGGAGGCCCGTCACGACGAGTACGCCGCTTGTTTGGTACTTGCACGGTTTGCAGGGCTTCGGCTGCATGAGGTGTTGCGCATTGATACCGCCATTGCAAGAGCCGCGCTCAAAAACGGCATAATTCGTATCAAAGGGAAGGGCGGTAAGATCAGGGAAGTACCAATCAATGAAAATGTACGGACCACATTAGAAAAATATCTAAAACAGACACTCCCTGGTGAAAAGTTATTTGTTCCGCACGGGAAACCGACGCATCTTGTAAAAACTGAAATTCAGCAATTCATTGCCAAACACCGTGATCAAGTGAAGGATGAAGATTCAACCAAACCTATGACTTTCCACGGGCTTCGCCACACCTGTGCGGCGGAGTGGTACAAGCAATTCCGTGCGAATGGTATGACCGACCGTGAAGCCAAACGACGGGTTTCCAAGTTGCTCGGTCATGAGCGGGAGGATGTAACACGGATTTATTTGGCGGGAGTAAAAGAAGGTGAAAAAAATGTTTGAAAACTATTCGGATGTTGTAACAATAAAAGAATTATGTGAGATGCTGAAAATCGGAAAGAATACCGCATACGATTTGATTCATAGCCATCAAATTGAAAGCATTTATGTTAAAAAACAGATTCGAATTATAAAATCAAGCATAATCATTTTTTTGCAAAACAAAAATTGACAATTTCATGCAACGTGCTATAATAAATCTGTATAGCAGCGGACAATTTGTGTCATGGCGGAAAGGAGTATTTCATGACAGGCAGTCTGCAAATTAAAAATAATAAATATTATGCGGTATTGAATACAATTGGAAGCAACGGCAAGAGGAAGCAAAAATGGATCGCTACGGATTTGTCCGCAAGAGGAAATAAAAAGAAAGCAAATGAAATTTTGCAGAACTTGTTGGATGAGTATGAAAAACGCAATATTCAATTTGATCGGCTGTTGTTTGTTGATTACCTTTACCAATGGTTGGAACGCGCGAAAAACAATTTGGAACTTTCGACTTATACGGGATATGCAGGAAACATTCAAAATCATATTGCCCCGTATTTCCAAAAAAGAAAGATACGGCTTGTAGAATTAAAGCCATATCTTTTAGAAGATTTCTATGCGCATCTAATGTCAGAAAAAGGGTTGTCGGCTCAAACCGTCCGGCATAATCACAGGGTGATTTCCAAAGCACTGAACGATGCACTGCGACACGATATGATCCTGTCAAATCCCGCGCAAAAAGCCGAACTTCCCAAAATTAAAAAATATGTTGGCAGTTTTTTGAATCCGGAACAACTCAAAACCGTCTTTTTGATTTTTCAGGGTACCGCAATCCACGAAGTAATTGCTTTTATCGCAACATACGGCGTGCGCCGCAGCGAAGCATTGGGACTTTGTTGGGATAAAGTTGATTTTTTACATGATCAATTTACGGTGTCACGCGCCATGATCCAGAAAAAGCAAGGAACATTTTATTTAAAGGATTGTACAAAAAACGAAAGCAGTTACCGCACCTTGCCGTTAACAAAGGATATGCGTTCCATGTTGCTGATGCTGAAAGGACGGCGGGAAGCGAACAAAGCAAAGTTCGGGAACAAATATGCGGATAACGATTTTGTGTTCACATGGGAAGACGGAAGCCCGATTACGCCGAATTACCTGACGCGCACTTTTCATCAAGGCATCATGAAAAGTGATTTGCCGGCTGTAAGGTTACATGATCTACGGCATAGCACGGCAAGTAATCTTTTGGCGAACGGTTTTTCGGTTGTGGAGGTTCAGCATTGGCTGGGACATTCGCAGGCTTCAACCACTTTAAATTTTTATTCGCACATCGATTCTTCTTCGAAAAACAATATTAAAAATGCACTGGAAAATTTGCTTCCGTTAGAAAAGTGTTAGAAAAGTGTTAGAAAAAGCACATTTGTGGCTCTGAAACCGTTGGCTTTTTTGGACATAAAAAACACGCAAAACCGCATAAATAAAGGCTTTGCGTGGTTGGCAGGGGCAGAAGGAATCGAACCCTCGGCACTCGGTTTTGGAGACCGATGCTCTACCTGCTGAGCTATACCCCTGAATCGTGCTGCTTATTGGTGGACCATCACGGACTCGAACCGCGGACCGACCGGTTATGAGCCGGTTGCTCTAACCAACTGAGCTAATGGTCCTAATAAGCAACAATTATTATAACATATTATCCCGATTTGTCAAGGGGATTTTTTTCAAAAACAGCAATTTCCGCGTTACCTTTGCACTCTTCCCGAAGCATCGCCGCCGGCCAGTTTTTCCACTTCTTTCACGGTCACGCGGTTCATGTCCCCTTCGATCGAATGCTTCAATGCCGACGCCGCCACGGCAAATTCGATCGCGTCCCGGCTGTTTTTGCCGGTCAGCAAGGAATAGATCAAACCTGCGCCGAAACTGTCGCCGCCGCCTACCCGGTCTACAATGTGCAGATGATAGGTTTTGGAGAAGAAATAGTCGTTTCCGTCATACAGCATGGCGGCCCAATCGTTATCGTTAGCGGAAATCGAAGTGCGCAGCGTGATGGCCACTTTTTCAAATCCGAATTGATCGGCCAGTTGCTTGGCAACGCTCCGATACCCTTCTTGATTGAGTTTTCCGCCCGTAATATCGGTATTTTCCGCCTCGATACCAAACACATCTTTGGCATCTTCCTCATTGGCGATGCAAACATCCACAAAGCGGCAAAGTTCGCTCATTGCGGCGGAGGCTTCCGCCCTGGTCCATAATTTCCCACGGTAATTGAGGTCGCACGATATTTTTACATTGTGTTTTTTCGCGGCGATGCAGGCTTCCCGGCAAATTTGCACCAGATTGGGGCCCAAAGCCGGCGTGATGCCGGTAAAGTGGAACCAATCCGCGCCTTCAAAGATTGCATCCCAATCAAAATCTTCCGGAACGGCTTGCTGAATGGCGGAATATTTCCGGTCATAAATACAGACGGAGCCGCGTTGTGAAGCGCCTTTTTCAAGATAATAAATCCCGACGCGTTCTCCGCCGCGGGTGATTTTGGAAGTGTCAACGCCGAAATACCGCAGAGCATTGACCGCCGCCTGCCCGATGGCGTGTTCCGGCAGTTTGGTTACATAAACGCTGTCCAGACCGAAATTGGCAAGGGACACGGCAACATTGGCTTCCCCGCCGCCGAAGGTGGCCTGCAACTGGTCATCCTGAAAAAAGCGATAGTAGCCGTTAGGCGCCAATCGCAGCATGATTTCTCCGAATGTTACAACTTTCATTTCCTGCACTCCTTTACAATGGCAACGGCTTCCCGTGTTAAGGCTTCGATTTCATCAAATTTTCCCGCGGTGATTTTATCGCCCGGCACCATCCAACTGCCGCCGCAGGCGAACACGGCTTTGCAGGCGAGATAGTCCCCGATATTGCCGGTATGAATGCCGCCGGTAGGCATAAAGCGCACTTTGGTATAGGGGGCGGACATGGCCTTGATCATGTTCACGCCGCCCGCCGCCTCAGCCGGGAAAAATTTCAGATAAGTAAGCCCTAACGAGAGATTGGTTTCAATTTCGCTGGGGGTGCAAACACCGGGGATGATGGTGATCCCTTTTTGAAGGCAATGCTTCACAACTTCCGGGTTGGTGCCGGGGCTTACCACGGCCGCCGCACCCGCGGCGATGGCTTTGTCTGCCTGTTCCGGGGTCAATACGGTGCCGGCCAGGATCAAAAAATCGGGGAAATGCTGTGCGATCAGGCGGATGGCTTCTTCTGCCGCATCGGTACGGAAAGTGACTTCCGCCGCGCAAAGTCCGCCGTTTTTCAGCGCCTGAGCGAGCGGAACCGCGTCTTTGGCGTGATCGATTTTGATGACCGGGATCACACCGAGTGTTTGGATTTTTTCAATCAGTTGATTCATAAGATCGCCCCTTTTTATATCGTCCTCTTTTTTTCAGTATAAATGGTTTTATTTCTTTATTCAATTACAAAAAAGAACAGAAATATTGCAAAAAAAACCTTCGTCTGGTATAATCGAGGAAGAAGGAGAGATCGTGATGGAAATCGGAGTGCTTTCGGAATATATCGCATTACCCGATCAGACGGATTTTCAGATGCATTCACATACCGGGTATGAGATTTTTTGCTTTTTAGAAGGGGATGCGGACTTTATGGTGGAAGGAACGCGCTATCGCCTGACGCCGGGGGATCTGCTGCTGATGCGGCAGGGAGAATCGCACCATATTGTTTTTCGCTCCCCGGCGCCGTATTATCGCATTGTGGTTTCTTTTGCCACGCTTGCTCCGCTTGGGGCGGAGATGGAGGCGCGGTTGCTTCGCCCGTTTCGGGATCGCTCTGCCGGGGAATATAATCGGTACGCGTTTGCGGATTTTTCCGAGAAAAATCTGCGGTTTTATATGGAACGACTTGCCGCCGCGCAGGATGAGGAGCAGAAATTCTGCTTTCTTCTGCCCCTTTTGAGCGAATTGAGCGACGCATTCCCGATTCTTCGGGAAGCCAATACGGCGGAAAAGCACCATGCGATCTCATCCATTGTAGAATACATCAATTTACATGTGTGTGAGCCGCTGACGATCGAAAGGCTTTGCAAGCAGTTTTATATCAGCCGCACGCATATCAACCGCCAGTTTAAAAAAATCACCGGCGCCACGGTATGGGAATATATCACCGTGAAGCGATTGTTTTTAGCGCGGGAGCGGATGACCGCCGGCACACCGCCCACCAAGGTGTATGCCGAATGCGGTTTTCGGGATTACACCACTTTTTTCCGGGCGTACAAAAAGCATTTCCATGCTTCTCCCCGGCAGATCGAGCGGCAATAAACGGTTAAAAAGGAAAGGAAAACATCCCACTGTGGCA
The DNA here is from genome assembly GCA_902766855.1 of Oscillospiraceae bacterium. Taxonomy (GTDB): domain Bacteria; phylum Bacillota; class Clostridia; order Oscillospirales; family Acutalibacteraceae; genus UBA737. Next base: position 6,068 of record CACXFE010000152.1, read on the forward strand.
AAGCATAAAAAACCGCATAAAGAAACCCGAGCGCCTTTCGGTGCCCGGGTTTGAGAGTGTCGACAAAGTCGCCCCTCTCTTGGACGGGGATGCCGCTCGCTCGAAAATCAAAGATTTTCGGCCTGCACTCTATC
>CACXFE010000153.1 GCA_902766855.1 Oscillospiraceae bacterium
CCTTCGAAAATCACCTATCACATAGAAGAAGCGATACAGGCGGCGGAAGAAATCGGTTACCCGGTGGTATTGCGCCCGGCGTTTACCTTGGGAGGCACCGGCGGCGGTTTTGCCAATAACAAAGAGGAATTGATTGAAATCGGCACCAACGCGTTTAAATTATCCCCGGTACATCAAGTGCTGGTGGAAAAAAGCGTGAAGGGATATAAAGAGATCGAATTTGAAGTGATGCGTGACTCATATGATACCGCCATCACCATCTGCGGGATGGAAAATGTGGATCCGGTTGGGGTACACACGGGCGACAGTATCGTGGTTGCACCGATCCTTTCTTTGAATGAGCATGATTTGAAAATGCTGAACGACAGCGCGATCCGCATTATCCGCGAGTTGAAGATCGAAGGCGGCTGTAATGTGCAGTTTGCCCTGAATCCGCGTTCCAGTGAATACTTTTTGATCGAAGTAAACCCGCGTGTGTCGCGCTCCTCCGCGCTGGCATCGAAAGCCAGCGGATACCCGATCGCCCGCGTGACCGCCAAAATCGCCATGGGCATGGCGCTGGATGAAATCCCTGTGGCGGGGGGAACAGCCGCGATCGAGCCATCTCTTGACTATATGGTGGCAAAATTTCCGCGTTTTCCGTTTGATAAATTTGCTTCCGCGCCCAATACGCTCGGGACACAAATGAAGGCCACCGGCGAAGTGATGGGCATCGGCTCCACTTTGGAAGAATGCTTTTTGAAATCGGTTCGCTCGTTGGAAACCGGCGTTTGCCATTTTCACTTGCCGAAGTTTGACGCATTTTCAACCGAGCAGTTGTTTGCCTATATCCGGGAATTCAAAGATGATAATGTATATGCGATCTTTGAATTGCTGCGCCGTGGGGCGTCGATCAACGAGTTGCATGAAGCCACCATGATCACCGAATTGTTTTTGGAGTGCTTTGCACGCATCGTGGAGATGGAGAGGCTTTTGAAAGAAAACCGCGGCTCGATCCGGGTACTGAAAGCCGCGAAAACACTCGGGTTTTCAGATCGTTTCATCGCGGGGCTCTGGCAAATGCCCGAAACGCAACTGTATGCCTTGCGCAAAGAAAACGGGATCGTGCCGGTCTTCAAAATGGTGGATACCCTGCATACCGGCAAGTATATCGCTTATTTGTACTCCTCTTATCTTGGAGAAAATGCTTCCCGTTTAACCGATCGGAAGAAGATCGTGGTGCTGGGCGCGGGGCCGATCCGCATCGGACAGGGTGTGGAATTTGACTATTCCACCGTTCATGCGGTGCAGACGATCAAACGCGCCGGGTATGAGGCGATCATCATTAACAACAACCCCGAAACCGTTTCCACCGATTATACCACGGCGGATAAACTGTATTTTGAACCGTTGACGCCGGAAGATGTCATGGCGATTTTGGATTTTGAAAAACCGGAAGGGGTGATCGCATCCCTCGGCGGGCAAACGGCGATCAACCTGGCTCAGCCGCTGATGGAACGCGGGGTTAAAATCATCGGTACGGATTGCGCGGCGATCGAACGCGCAGAAAACCGCGACAGTTTCGAAAAAATCCTGCACGAATTGGACATTCCACAGCCGAAAGGGCACGCGGTGACCCACATTGAAGACGGGGTGAAAGCGGCGGCGGAAATCGGGTATCCCGTATTGGTGCGTCCTTCTTTTGTGCTGGGCGGCCGCGCCATGCAGATCGTTGCCAATGAAGAGCAACTGCGCCATTATCTGAAAACCGCGGTGGAAATCGACGCGGACAAGCCGGTGCTGGTGGATAAATATATTGAAGGAAAAGAAGTGGAAGTGGACGCGATCTGTGACGGGACGGATGTGTTTGTGCCCGGTATCATGGAGTTGGTAGAACGCACCGGCATCCATTCCGGCGATTCGATCAGCGTATATCCCACTTTCAGCGTATCGGACAAAGTGAAAGGCGTGATTTTGCAGTACGCCAAAAAATTGGGGCTTGGCATCGGTATCGTCGGGCTTTACAACATCCAGTTCATTGTGGATCGGGAAGACCGGGTGTATATCATTGAGGTGAATCCGCGTTCGTCAAGAACCGTGCCGTTCCTTTCCAAATCCACCGGGTATTCCTTAGCGGATATCGCAACCGAAGTCATTCTCGGGAAATCGCTTAAAGAACAGGGCATTTTCTCGCTTTACCCGGAAGAGAAAAAGCGGTATTATGTGAAAGTGCCGGTTTTCTCCTTCAATAAAATCAAGGGGTTAGACGCCTATCTCTCACCTGAAATGAAATCGACAGGGGAAGCGATCGGTTATGATGATAAACTGAACCGCGCACTGTATAAAGCATTGCAGGCGGCCGGCATGAAATTGCAGAATTACGGGACCGTTTTTGCCACGGTGGCAGATAAGGATAAAACAGAAGCCTTGCCGCTGATGCAGCGTTTTTATAACCTCGGCTTTAATATTGAGGCAACCGCCGGCACCGCCGCTTTCTTGAAAGAAAACGGAATTCGCACCCATGTACTTGCCAAAATCAGTGAAGACAGCGAGGAGATCCCCAGCGCCATCCGCCAAGGGCATATTGCGTATGTGATCAACACACGGGATATCGGCTCTTCTTCCGAGGCGACTGACGGCATGATGATCCGCCGCCTTTCCACCGAAAATAATGTGACGATTTTCACATCGCTTGATACGGTGCGGGTTTTGTTGGATGTGTTGGAGGAAACCACCTTGACTATTTCTACCATTGATGCGTAGGAAGGGCAAGAATCGGCGATGTTGGAGATGTGACGCAGCGTGAAAAATCACGCTGAAAAATAAAAAGACGCGGTTTTCCCGCCGCTTTTGCGGCAACCGAAAACCATGCGGGATAGAATCACAATATTCGTGATTTTTGTTTGCATTTTGTGTCTTAGAAAGATATGGTGATTTTTATAAAAGACAGTATTTGGCAAATTGTATCCAATTCGGCCCTGACCAAAGCGGTGTATCAAATGCGCCTTCGCGGGGATGTTTCCGCGATTACCGCCCCGGGGCAGTTTCTCAATATCCGGCTTGCGGGGCTCACCCTTCGCCGCCCGATCTCGATTTGCGACCGGGATGATACCACCGCTACGATTCTTTATAAAGTGGTGGGGAAAGGAACCGAACAACTTTCCCACATGAAACCGGGAGAAACCTTACAGGTGATGGCGGGGCTCGGCAATGGATTTGATCTGTCGCCTGCCGGTGCGCGGCCGCTTTTGATCGGGGGCGGCGTGGGGGTTCCGCCGCTTTATCTGCTCGCCAGAAAACTGATCGAAACAGGGCGGCAGGTTACGGTGATTTTAGGATTTAATACGGCGGAAGAATGCTTTTATGAAGAAGAATTTCGCGCCATCGGGTGCCGCACGATCCTGACAACGGCAGACGGCAGTGCCGGCCGGCGCGGGTTTGTGACCGACGCCCTGCCCGAAGACTACACTTATTTTTATACTTGCGGGCCGGAAGCAATGCTCAAAGCCGTTTTTCAAAAAACGGTGACGAGCGGGCAGTTCAGTTTTGAAGAACGCATGGGGTGCGGCTTCGGCGCCTGTATGGGGTGCAGTTGCAAAACCGTGACCGGCTATAAGCGGATTTGTAAAGACGGGCCCGTGCTTTTAAAGGAGGAAATTTTATGGGGAGATTAAGCGTAGATCTTTGCGGGATACAACTTGAAAATCCCGTGATCCCGGCTTCCGGCACCTTCGGTTATGGGGCGGAATTTTGCGAATGGTATGACATCAATCTTCTCGGCACTTTTTCCTTTAAAGGCACCACTTTGGAACCGCGTTTCGGCAATCCCACGCCGCGCATTGCGGAATGTACCGCCGGGATGATCAACGCGGTGGGGCTGCAAAATCCGGGCGTCAAAAAAGTGATCGAAGAAGAATTGCCGAAATTGAAATCTTGCTTTTCGAAACCGGTGATGGCCAATGTAAGCGGTTTTTCGGTGGAAGAGTATGCAAAAACCTGTGCATTGCTTGATCGTGAGCCGCAGGTCGGGTGGTTGGAAGTGAATATCAGTTGCCCGAATGTTCATGGCGGGGGAATGAGTTTCGGCACGGTGCCGGAAGCGGCGGCCGAAGTGATCGCCGCGGTAAAAAAAGCAACCACGAAGCCGGTGATCGCCAAATTATCCCCGAATGTAACCGATATTACGGAAATCGCCAAAGCCTGTGAAGCTGCGGGAGCGGACGGCGTCAGCCTGATCAACACCCTGCTTGGAATGCGGATCGACCTGAAAACCAAGCGCCCCGTGATTGCCAATACCATGGGCGGCTTTTCGGGGCCTGCCATTTTCCCGGTCGCGTTGCGTATGGTGTGGCAAGTGGCCAACGCGGTCAAGATCCCCGTGATCGGCATGGGGGGCGTCAGCAGTGCGGAAGATGTGATCGAAATGATGTTGGCCGGCGCAACAGCGGTGGAAGTGGGGACGGCGAATCTGATCGATCCCATGGCCTGTAAAAAAATCATTGAAGACCTGCCGGGCGTGATGGATCGTTACGGCATTCAAAATCTGAAAGAGTGTATCGGAGGTGCGCATCATGGGTAAAGATGTGATCATTGCCTGCGATTTCGCAGGCGCGAAAGAAACGCTGGCGTTTCTTGACCGATTTGAGGGCAGAAAACCGTTTGTAAAAATCGGAATGGAACTGTTTTATGCGGAAGGCCCGGGCATTGTGCGGGAAATCCGGAATCGCGGGCACCAAATTTTTCTCGACCTGAAATTACATGATATTCCCAACACGGTCAAAAAGGCTATGGCGGTTTTAAGCCGGTTGGATGTGAATATTTGCAATCTGCACGCGGCGGGGACCACCGCGATGATGGAGGCGGCGTTGGAAGGGTTGACGCGGCCGGACGGCACCCGCCCGTTGTTGATCGCGGTCACGCAGTTGACCTCGACCGATCAGCAAGCGATGGAGCGGGATCTGCTGATCGAAAGGCCGATCGACGAAGTGGTGATGCATTATGCGAAAAACGCTCAAAAAGCCGGATTGGACGGGGTGGTCTGCTCACCGCTGGAAGCGGGCAAGGTGCATGACGCTTGCGGCCGGAACTTTTTGACCGTCACCCCCGGGGTGCGCTTTGCGGATGGAGATCAAGGCGATCAAAAGCGGGTAACCACCCCCGCACAGGCAAAATTGCTCGGCTCGGATTACATTGTGGTCGGGCGGCAGATCACCGCCGCGGAGGACCCGGTGGCGGCTTACGAACGCTGTATGGCGGAATTTACGGAGGAATAAACATGGACCTTAAAAAACAGATTGCGAAAGACCTTTTATCGATTCAAGCGGTGTTTTTCCGCCCGGATCAGCCTTTTACATGGGCAAGCGGGATCAAAAGCCCGGTTTACTGTGACAATCGGCTGACCTTGACCGCCCCTCAGGTGCGGAATGATGTGGAAAACGGGCTTGCGGCCCTGATCAAAGCCGAGTATCCGCAAGCGGAAGTTTTGATGGGCACTTCCACGGCGGGGATCGCCCATGCCGCGATCACCGGGCACCTGCTCGGGTTGCCGATGGGCTATGTGCGCTCGGGCGCCAAAGATCACGGGCGGCAGAATCAGATAGAAGGAAAACTGGAAAAAGGGCAAAAAGTGGTAGTGGTGGAAGATCTGATCTCCACCGGCGGCAGTGTGATCGAAGTGGTCAATGTTCTCCGGGAGGCGGGCGCCGAGGTGCTGGGGATTGTTTCGATCTTCACCTACGGGATGCAAAAGGGATTAGACCGTTTAGCCGCGGCAAATGTGAAGAACACTTCTTTAACGGATTTTGACTGCATCGCGGAAGTCGCCGCGGAAGAGGGATATATCAAGCCGGAGGACATTCAACGGCTGATCGCGTTCCGCAACAATCCCTCGGATGAAAGTTGGATCGGTGAACAGCCATGAAAAGTATCATCGATATTGTGGATTTAAGCGTAGCGGAAATCGAAGAACTGATTGCCGTGGCACAGGAACTGATCGTCAATCCCGGGCAATATGCCCATGCGTGCGCCGGTAAAAAATTGGCAACCTTGTTTTTTGAGCCTTCCACCAGAACACGGTTGAGTTTTGAGGCGGCGATGTACGAACTCGGCGGACAGGTGCTTTCGGTTTCCAGCGCCGATTCCTCCTCGGCCGCCAAGGGCGAAAGTGTGGCGGATACCGCGAGAGTTATCAGTTGTTATGCCGATATTATCGCCATGCGCCACCCGAAGGAAGGCGCCGCGCTGGTGGCGGCTCAACATGCCACGGTGCCGGTGATCAACGCGGGCGACGGCGGGCATTGCCACCCCACCCAGACCCTGGCGGATCTGTTGACCATTATGCGGGAAAAGGGGACTTTTAACGGGTTGACGGTGGGGCTTTGCGGGGATTTGAAATTCGGCAGAACCGTGCATTCGCTGATCACCGCCCTTTCGCGGTACAGCGGTGTGAAATTTGTGCTGATCTCCCCGGAGGAACTGAAATTACCAAGTTATGTCAAGCGGGATGTTTTAAAGAAAAACGGGATCGAATATGAACAAACCGAAAATCTGGAAGAAGCGTTGCCCGCTCTTGATATTTTGTATATGACGAGGGTACAGCGCGAACGGTTTTTCAACGAGGAAGATTATTTGCGTTTAAAAGACCATTATGTTCTTTCGGTGGAAAAACTGAAAAACGCAAAACCTGATCTTGCCGTTTTGCATCCCCTGCCGCGGGTAAATGAAATCAGCGTGGCGGTAGACAGCGATCCGCGCGCCTGCTATTTTAAACAGGTATTGAACGGAAAATATATGCGGATGGCGCTGATACTCAAATTATTGAAGGAGGCCGGCACACTATGAATATTGATTCGATCCGTGACGGTGTGGTGATCGACCATATCAAAGCCGGGGAAGGAATGCGGCTGTACGAGTTGCTGAAACTGGATACGCTGGATGCTTCGGTGGCGATCATTAAAAATGTGGCGAGCCGCAAAATGGGGAAAAAAGACATCATTAAAATCGATGCGAAAATCCCGATTGATCTGGATGTGATCGGATATGTGGATCCGGGAGCAACGGTGAATATCATCCGCGACGGGGAATTGCGGGAAAAACGGTCGATCGAAATGCCGGCTTTGCTGAAAGGGGTTATCAAATGCAAAAACCCGCGCTGCATCACCTCGACCGAGCAGGAACTGGAACATATTTTTAAACTGACCGACCGGGAGAACAAGGTTTATCGCTGCATTTATTGCGAAACAAAGGCATAAAAAGCCGCACATAGGCTTGACAACGGCCACATATCGTGATAAAATAGGAGTTGCAATAAGGGAGCTTGATGAAACTCAGGCTGAGAGGAAGCCCGCCTTCGCTATGGCTTCGACCTATTACCTGATACGGATAATGCCGTCGTAGGGAAATACAGGTTTTGTATTGCCGCGGGCGTTATCGCTTCGCGGCTTTTCGTATGTCGGGGATTGCAAATCATTTTTAAGGAGAGGTTTCAAATGAACGAACAAAAAAACAAAACGGTTTACAAACTGGCTTTAAGCGCATCAATGATCGCGCTGGCAACGGTGCTTAGCCTGATCAAAGTGGTGAAAATGCCGCTGGGCGGATCGGTTACCCTGCTCAGCATGCTGCCTGTTGTGATGGTGTCTTTGATGCTTGACCTGAAATGGGGGCTTGCCGCCTCGTTTGTTTATTCGCTGATCCAGTTGGTTTTGGGGATCGCATTGGACGGCTTGTTCGGCTGGGGATTAACGCCGGTCACCTTGATCGGCACGATCGTGTTGGATTATCTGTTGGCCTTCACGGTTCTGGGGCTTGCGGGCGTGTTCAAAAAGAAAGGGTACGCCGGCATTTGCCTTGGCGTGGTGATGGCGGTTGCTTTGCGGTTTGCTTTGCATTTTCTTTCGGGTGTGGTGATTTTTGCCAACTTTGAAAAATTTGTGGTGTTCGGCGCGGACTATGTCGGTCGTCCGGTTTTGTATTCTTTCCTTTATAACGGTTTGTATATGTTGCCGGAATTGGTCTTTACCACCATTGCCGCTATGATTTTGTTCCGCTTGCCGCAGATCAAAAAACTGATGGCATAATCCGATCCGTCACAGGATTCGGTTTTATTCAGTTGACAGTATTTTATCAAAATGATCCTGTTTGATCAGCGATACCCGTATGCTTGATAGGGTGTATCGCTGATTTTTTTGTTATGAGTTCTCCGGCCGAAGAAACCACGGATAACAGAAAGATCAGCACCATCATCAGCAGGGCAAAGGAAAGCGCCGGCCCGTCATAAGTCACAGCGCCGGAAAGGGGAGCGGCCAGTGCGGCGAGCGGAATGTGAAAGAGTTGGAGAAGCAGAAAAGTAATGCCTGCCGAAAGCGCACCGTGCAGGCAACGCATCGCGGCAAAATACCCGATTTGTATCCGGATTTGTTTCCCGATCGAAAAAACCTGACACCATACCGAAATCCCCGCGAAGCCCAGTAAAAAAGAAAGAAACGGCAGATTGCGGGTAAGCCGCAGTCCGCAAGTGATTTCAAGAAAGCAAGAAAGGGTTTGCAGGGCGGGAATGCTGCGGGCGGGTTTTCGGATCAGGGCGATCAGGGTGGAAAAAAAGAGAACATAAGCGCAAATGGAGAGCAGTGCGCTTGCCGCCCCGCCAACCGCTTCTACAAAGCAATCCGCCGGTGACAAAGGGGCGCTTTGTTTCGGTGGACGGGCGGTTTGCGGGCGCAGAAAAAAACCGATGAGCAGGCATAAAAGAAAGGCGGCAAGCAGGTGGCTGCATAATAGCACACGCCCCAGTTTGCCTGATCCGAGCATCCCTTTCCCTACGGCGAGCAGGATAAACGCCGGCCCCGCATTGACCGTGCAGCCAAGCAAAAGCCCGGCGTTTTCCGGGGAGAGGCGTTTTTCGGCGGTTGCTTCGTTTAGCAGTTTCGCCCCGATCGGATACCCGCCCACCATGGAGAATAAGACCAAGGCAAACAAATCCGCCGGGAGGTGGAAAATCCGCTTGGTTAAAAAGTCGGCAAAGCGCAGACAGGATAAAACCCCGCTTTTAAAGAGAAATAAAACGCAGGCGGTGAAGGCAAATAAGGAAGGAATGATCACTTCGCCGCAAAGCGCCAGCCCCTGCGCCGCCCCCTCTTTGCAAGCGGCGGGATCCCGTAAAAGCAGAGCGGCCAAGAGCAGGATCGCCGCGGCGGGCAACATCAAAAAAAATCGTTTCAGCATAGCAGAACCCCCATGATTTCTCTGGTAATACTATATGCTTTCGCGCATGAATCCCATGCGAAAATCATACGATTAAAAGAGGGAGCGTGGGTTGCGGTGGCAAAAAAATGGAAAATACCTTCAAAAAAGCCGAAAAGGAAATGGAATTTATTTCGCTTGCGAACGGGGGAAGAGGACGCAAGGATTCACGGCGCGGTTTTAGAACTGCACGGCGACCGGGAAGCGGTGATCGAAGGGTGCCTTGGGGTATACGATTACAGCGATACTTATTTGAAATTGCGGCTGCCAAAAGGCTCGGTGATTTTGTTCGGCAAAGAATTTGAACTGACCGCTTTCGAAGAAGAGCGGATTTCGATAAAAGGAAAAATATCCTCTTTGGAGTTCGGAATGTAGGTGAAAGGATGCTGTGGCTTTTCAGATGGGTAGGCGGGGTGCTTGGCGTGACCGTGCAGGGCGAACTTGCGGAACAGCTTTTAAACATTTGCGCCCGCAACGGGATCACGGTCTGGCAGGTAAAACGGGTGAAAAATGCGATTCGGTGCCGCATCGGTATCCGGGATTTTCGCCGCCTGCCGCGGTTGGTTCGCGGCAAGGGGCTTCGCCCGCATATTTTTGAAAAAAGCGGATTGCCGTTTCTTCTTGCGCGGTATCGCAAACGACCGGGGATCCCGCTTGGAGCGGCGCTGTTTTTTGCCCTTCTTCGATTGCTGTCCTGCTTTATTTGGACGGTGGAGGTCACGGGAAATCAGGCGGTCACGGCGAAAGAAGTGATCACCGCTTGCAAGGAAATCGGGATCGGGGAAGGCACCGCGATCAAGCAAATTGATTTTAAAACCGCCGGGCAGGAACTCTTATTGCGATTGCCCGATCTTGCCTGGTGTTCCCTCAATGCGGAAGGGTGCCGGTTGACGGTGGATGTCAGCGAGGTGAACTCCAAAAGCGAGAAAACCGAAGCACCTTCGAATTTAAAGGCCGCGGCGGACGGGATCATCACCAAAATTGATTTGCGCAGCGGGCAGTGCATGGTCAAAGTGGGCGATACGGTCAGAGAGGGGGATTTGCTGGTATCGGGTGTAATGGAACAGGAAAGCGGAATCTCTTTTGTGCGGTCGGTCGGCTCGGTGACGGCGAAAACCGTGCGGGAACTCACCTTGTCAGAACCGTTTTCCGAAACCGGGAGGCAACGAACCGGCAAAACGGCGGTCAAGCGGGTGCTTTCCTTTTTCGGGGTGCGCTTGCCGCTCTTTCTCGGGACGACGCCCGCCCCGTATGAGGCGGAGCAACGGGAGAAAACATTGTCTTTTTTCGGGAAAGATCTGCCCGTTCGCATGACGGAAAAGCGATTTTATTTTACGGAAACCGTCACGATTCACCATACGGAGCAAGCCCTTAAAAGTCGATTGGAAAAACGGCTTGTCGAGGAAGCCGGGGAAGGGGCAACGGTCACATCCGCCGATTTTTTTGTGGAAAAAGAGGAAATTGGCCTGCGGGCGATTGTGGAAAATGAAGAAGAAATTGCAAAAGAGGAAAAATTATTATTTAATACTGGAAATCCCTGAATAAATATGTTATAATAATACAAAATTCAAAAAAACGGAGAAGGATCATTGGTTGAACAAATAGTTGACATTGAGCGGATCGAGCAAATTATCGGTTTGTTCGGGAATTTTGATGAAAATATCAAGTGGATCGAAAAGCATGATGCGGTTTCGATTACTTCTCATGGCAGTCAGATCCGTATCAAGGGGGAAGCGGAAGGCGTCACCCGTGCGGCGCGCACCATTGAGTGCCTGATTACTTTGATCAATAAAGGCGAGCAGATCACCGCGCAAAGCCTCAGTTATGTGGCGGGGCTTGTGGAAGACGGGGAAGACGGGAAATTGACCGCCGTGACCGATGCGGATTGCGTCTGCATCACTTCCAAAGGGAAACCCATTAAACCGAAAACGATCGGTCAGCGTCAATATCTGGAAGCCATTAAAAACAACACGATTACCATCGGGGTCGGCCCCGCCGGCACGGGGAAAACCTATCTTGCCGTAGCGGCGGCGGTCGCGGCGTTCCGGGCAAAGGAAGTCAACCGCATTATTTTGACCAGGCCGGCCGTGGAGGCGGGCGAAAAACTCGGTTTCCTGCCGGGGGATTTGCAGCAGAAGGTCGATCCGTATCTCCGCCCGTTGTATGACGCGCTGTTTGAAATGATGGGGGCGGAAAATTTTCAAAAAAGCCAGGAGCGCGGCGATATCGAGGTGGCGCCGCTTGCTTATATGCGCGGCAGAACTCTGGATGACAGTTTTATCATTTTGGATGAAGCACAGAATACCACCGCTGAGCAAATGAAGATGTTTTTAACGCGGCTCGGGTTTAATTCCAAAGCCGTGGTAACAGGCGATATTACGCA
>CACXFE010000154.1 GCA_902766855.1 Oscillospiraceae bacterium
CAAGCACCGGCTTACGCAAAAGCAATTCGATCTGATGTTTCCGGCAGAAATCCGCCAACATTGCGGGATCCCCTGCGGCATTTTCCCCAAAGCGATAATTAAACCCGCAGGAGAAAAACGAGGGGGAAAACCGCTCTTTCAAAAAATGCAGAAAATCCTCCGCCCCGGTATGGCAAACTTCCCCGAAGTCCAGCCCTACCACCTCGTCGATCCCGATTTCACGCAGAACACGGCATTTTTCTTCGTAAGTCATTAACGCTTTTACGCCGTCTTCCGTTTTCGGCAGTTGCCGGAAAGTTACAGCGATTTTTTTACAGTTCTCCGGCAGATCCAGCACTGCCCGATGCCCACGATGGACACCGTCAAAAGTTCCTAATGCCAATGCGGTTTTCATTGTATTCCTTCTCCGTCATCCGTTACACATTGGATCGCCAAGCGGCTGTTTTCAAGATCGGCACGCCCGATCCCCAAAAAGCGATCTTCCCATTTTACACGGAACAATTCCCCGTTCCCCGGCGCCGAAATGGGTAAACGGTCAAAATCCAGTTGCCCCCCATGGCAGAAGCGCCGCCCCTGCTTGGAGGTGACCGATACCACCCGCAAATGCCGCACCGCGTTTTCTTCACTGATCAGGTGGGTTGACACCGAATCCCGGCTCAATTCTTCAAGCGAAACGCAATCCCGCAAAGAAAATCCGGCCGTTTGGGTTCGTTGTAACTCCGCAAGGCAGGCGCCGCAGCCAAGCGTTTCCCCGATATCGCGCGCAAGCGAACGAATATAGGTGCCTTTCGACACATGAAAATCCACCCGAAACTCCTTCTCCGGGTTCAAGCCTTCTGTGATCTCGGCGGAAAACACCGTGATTTCCCGCTCCGGCAACTCCACCGTTTGCCCGTCACGCGCAAGCGCATAAAGCCTCACGCCATCTTTTTTTAAGGCGCTGACCATCGGCGGGCGTTGTTTTAAGTGCCCGGTAAACCCGGCAACTGCTTCCCGCACTGCCGCGTCGGTCACCTGCACGGGGCGTTCTTCTAAAACCTTGCCGGTAATATCCTCCGTATCAGTGGTAATTCCCAAACGGATCACCGCGGAATACCGTTTATCCGCGTCCAACACAAGCCCCGCCAAAGCGGTTGCCCGCCCCAGCAAAACAGGCAAAACGCCGGTCGCCATAGGATCCAGCGTGCCGGTATGCCCGATCCGCTTTTCGCCCGTCAACCGCCGCACGCACGCTACTGCGCCGAACGAGGTGATCCCCGCGGGTTTATTCAGCAGCAGAAGTCCCTTCATCTGTTTCCTCCATGGCCTCTTTCACAGCGGCAAGCGCACGCGCCTTCACTTCTTCAAGCGTGCCTTTCACTGTGGCGCCCGCCGCGCCTTTATGGCCGCCGCCGCCGAGTTTTTTACAAATGGCAGAGGCATCAAACGGCGGATAGGTCCGCAAAGATATTTTAAACTCTTCTTCCCCGATCTGCTTCACCGTAAGCCCCGCGCAAACACCTTCCACACTGCGGGAGATCACCGCAATGCTTTCCAAATCGGTGCCGCTGCACCCGGTTTTCAACTGCATTTCGGCCGTAACCGGCAAAAGAATACAGCGATCCCCGAAATGAAATTCCGCGGCGTCCAACACCATTTTTTCCAATTCCAGTAATTTGCGCGATTTGGTATCAAACATCAAGCGGTTGATTTCGGGTGCGTTCAGGTTAAAATCATACAACTGCGCCGCGATCATATGCGTTTTCGCGGTCACATTGGTGTACTTGAAACTGCCCGTATCGGTTACAATGCCGGTATAAAGTGCTTTGGCGGTAATATCATTGATATTCACCTTCATGACCTTCAATAACTCAAAGATCGTTTCCGCCGTAGCGGCGGCATCCGCGTCCAGCAGGAGATTTTTCGCAAAACGCGCATTGGAAATATGATGGTCGATATTCAGATCCACCGCGTCCCCGAATTCTTCTTCCAAAGCGCCAAGCAAACTTTTCGCGGCAATATCCACCGCTACGACCGTTGCGTTTTCCCGCTTGACATGATCGGTTTTCCGCACAAAATAATCATACTTTTTCGGAATCACATCCGGGCAGATCACACAGGCCGTTTTCCCGATTTCGTTCAGGCCGTAATACAGCGCATACGCCGAACCGAGCGTATCCCCGTCGGGCGAGGCATGCGTCAGGATAATATAGTGATCATGCCGCTTTAAAAAGCGTGCGGTTTGCCGCAAAGTCAGTTCCCGGCAACCGTTTTGATCCGTTTTCTTCATTTCTCCCCATCACCGCCAAACGATTCGATAATCCGCGAGATATTCGCGCTGTGTTCGATGGAATTATCCGCGACAAAACGAAGTTCCGGCACTTTGCGAAGGGACATTCTTGCCCCCAGTTCGCGCCGCAGAAAACCGGCGGCTCCTTTCAGCGCCTTGACCGATTCCACCGTTTGCTCATATCCTTCGATCGCGCTGACATAGACCGTTGCATAGGATAGATCGCCCGAAACATCCACCTTCACGATGCTGAGCAATTTACTCACGCGCGGATCTTTGATCTCACGCAGTAATTCCGCCAGCGTCATGCGGATATCCGATGTAATACGGCTGATTTTATAACCTGCCATTAGTCTCTGTACTCCTCCATAATGAAGGCTTCAAAAATGTCGCCTTCTTTAATGTCTGAAAACTTTTCAAGCCCGATGCCGCACTCATACCCTTGCGCCACTTCTTTTACATCGTCTTTAAAGCGGCGGAGAGAATCGATCTTATCTTCACAGATAACAATTCCGTCACGCACCAAGCGAATCTGTGCGGCGCGGCTGACCTTGCCGTCGGTAATATAGCATCCCGCGATCGTTCCGACATTGGAAATTTTATAAACATTGCGCACTTCCGCCGTGCCGATCTGATTTTCGCGGTATTTCGGCGCCAACATTCCCTTCATCGCGGCGCTGATTTCTTCGATACAATCGTAGATCACGCGGTACATCCGCATATCCACGCCGTCACGCTCCGCCGCGGCTTTGGCAACGCCGTCCGGCCGGACATTGAATCCGACAATGATCGCTCCGGAAGTTTGTGCCAACATAACATCCGATTCGTTGATCGCGCCCACACCGCCGTGGATCACATTCACACGCACTTCCTCGTTGGAAAGTTTCACCAGGCTGTCACGCACCGCTTCCACACTGCCTTGAACATCGGCTTTTACGATCACATTCAGTTCTTTCAGATCGCCTTCGCTTAACTGATCAAAGAGTGTATCCAGCGTCACTTTCTGTTTGGCATTGAAAATCTCTTCCTTGGCTTTTTGCTTTCTTTGCTCCACCAATTCACGCGCCAATCGCTCATCCGATACCGCGTCGAACACATCGCCCGCGTTCGGGGTTTCGGCAAGACCGGTGATTTCCACCGGCACAGAGGGGCCTGCCTCGGTCAATTCTTTGCCGTTTTCATTGTTCATCACGCGCACCCGGCCGACTGCCGTGCCCGCTACCAAAATGTCGCCGGTGTGAAGCGTTCCGCTTTGTACCAGCAAAGAGGCCACCGGGCCTCTGCCCTTATCCAGCCGCGCTTCGATCACGATTCCCTTTGCACGGCGGTTGGGGTTGGCTTTCAGTTCCATCATTTCGGCAACCAACAAGATGCTTTCCAGCAACTTATCGATCCCTTCATGCGTTTTGGCGGAAACCGGCACGCAAATCACATCGCCGCCCCATTCCTCGGGCACCAATTCATACTCGGTCAACTGTTGCAGAACACGGTCAGGATTCGCCTCGGGTTTATCCATTTTATTGATCGCCACGATCACCTGAACATTGGCAGCCTTGGCATGGCTGATGGCTTCCACGGTTTGCGGCATGATCCCGTCATCCGCCGCGACTACCAGCACCGCGATATCCGTGGCCATAGCGCCGCGCTTCCGCATGGAAGTGAACGCCGCGTGACCGGGAGTATCCAGGAAGGTGATATTATTGCCTTTGCAATTCACACGGTATGCGCCGATATGCTGTGTAATGCCGCCCGCTTCGGTATCGGTAACGGCGGTGTTCCGGATCGCATCAAGCAAAGAAGTTTTTCCGTGGTCAACATGTCCCATAACCACTACAACCGGGTCTCTCGGTTTCAGGTTTTCTTCCTTGTCCTCGCTGATGTCCATAATGCGCTCTTCGATCGTGACCACGACCGCTTTTTCGATCTTGGCGCCCATTTCCGTCACCACGATCTCGGCGGTATCATAGTCGATCACTTGATTGACGGTTGCCATCATGCCGAGTTTCAAAAGCACTTTGATCACTTCGGCGGCGG
This sequence comes from Oscillospiraceae bacterium, assembly GCA_902766855.1. Taxonomy (GTDB): domain Bacteria; phylum Bacillota; class Clostridia; order Oscillospirales; family Acutalibacteraceae; genus UBA737. Next base: position 4,304 of record CACXFE010000154.1, read on the forward strand.
TTTTTTTCAAAGCGGCGGCCAGTTCCCCGACCGTGATCTCTTCCCCGACGGTAACCGTGATCGGCGTCTTTTTGATACGCTCTAATTGCAGGCGGCGCATTTTATCCGCCTCGGTTTCACGCTTGACGCCTTGCGGACGGCGATAATCCTGTGATTTCTGTTTGATCTTTTGCTTGCGCGAGAAATTATCCCGCATGGTGTTGGCAGGCGCAATGCGCTCATACTTCTCATTGTATTTATCAATATTGACATTCGAAGTGCGGGTATCCACATGCAGGATCTCCGCCGGCCCGCGTTTCGGCGCTTCGCCCGGCTTTTTATCCTTTTTCTGCGAAACGAACGGCTGCGGATCGGAAACGCCGTGTTTCTTTTCGGGTTTCTCCGCTTCCGCCTTTTTGGCGCCTTCCTTTTGGGCGGCGGGTTTCTTCTTCGGTTCGGCTTTTTCCTCCCCGGCTTTATCCGCTTTTTTCGCCTTTTCCGGTTTCGGTTTTTCCGGCGCGCTTTCCTTTTCGGGCTTGCTTTCTTTTGCAGGTTTAGCGGGTTTGTCTTCTTTCTTTTCCGCTTCGCCGTTTTGTGCCGCGGCCGCCGCTTTTAACTGCTCC
>CACXFE010000155.1 GCA_902766855.1 Oscillospiraceae bacterium
ATGTCGCCGTGCGTGTGGCTGTCAAAATACCGTATCGGCAGCCGCTGCATCTTTCCGAACATTTTCTGCCGCATCTGATTGAGGAATCCCTGCGTTACCACCGCCATCAGCCGCGTATGCAGGAAAGTGGAAAGGATCCCGAGCAAGAAAAATCCGCCCATCAAAGCGATCGTACCGAACAGTTTCCCGGTGATCGCCGCATACCCTTTTTGAAGCCCTTCTTCAATCACCAGTACAATGCGGTTGAGGAAGATCGAGTTGACTGTTCCTGCAATCGCACTGAACAAAATGCAAACGGCTACGATCAATAAATAAACACGATACGATTGAAACAAATAACGAAACAACCGTTTCATTGTCCCGGAAGCATTTTTGGCTTTCGGGCCGCCTTTGAAACCTCTTGGCATTATTCCTCACCCGCCTTGTTCTGCGAAGTATAAACTTCACGGTAAATTTCATTGCTTGCCAGCAACTCCGAATGGGTGCCGACCGCGCTGATCTTGCCGTCATCAAGTACGACAATGCGATCCGCCTCCTGTACCGAAGCAATGCGCTGGGCAATGATGATTTTGGTGGTATCGGGAATTTCCTCGGCAAAGGCTTTGCGGATCAGTGCGTCGGTTTTGGTGTCTACCGCGCTGGTAGAGTCGTCCAAAATCAGCACTTTCGGCTTTTTCAGCAACGCCCGCGCAATGCAAAGCCGTTGCTTTTGCCCGCCGGATACATTCGCGCCGCCCTGATCGATATGCGTATCATATCCATCCGGAAAAGCGCGGATAAATTCATCCGCTTGCGCTAATTTGCAAACGCGGATCAAGTCTTCATCCCCCGCGTTCGGATCGCCCCAACGCAGGTTTTCCTTGATCGTGCCGGAAAACAGGATATTCTTTTGTAAAACAACCGATACTTCGCTTCGAAGGGCGGTTAAATCATATTCCCGTACATCTCTTCCACCCACTGAAACGCGCCCCTCTGTTGCGTCATATAAGCGGGAAATCAACTGGATCAAGGTGGATTTACTGCTTCCCGTTCCGCCGATGATGCCGATCGTTTCGCCAGAACGGATATGAAGATCAATATGGGAAAGAGCGTATTTTTCCGCCTTTTCGTGATATTTAAAGGAAACATCGTCGAAATCGATCCGCCCGTCTTCCACCGTCATGATCGGATTGGCGGGATTTTGCACCGTCGGCTCTTCGCGCAGCACTTCATAAACACGCTGCATGGAAGCCTGTGAAATGGTGATCATCACAAAAATCATGGAAACCATCATCAGGCTCATCAGAATCTGCATTCCGTAGGTAAAAAGGCTGGAAAGTTCTCCTACATCCATTGCGCTTCCGCCGGTGGAAATGATAAGCCGCGCCCCGAAGTAGGACACTAAAATCATGGCAATATACATCGTCAACTGCATGACCGGCGAATTCAGCGCAACCAATTTTTCGGCTTTTGTGAAATCATTCGCCACATCTTCCGAAGCGGCTTTGAATTTTTCCTGTTCGTATTCTTCCCGTACAAAAGACTTGACGACCCGCATTCCTTTTACATTTTCCTGCACAGAGTTGTTCAGTTTATCGTATTTCTTAAAGACACTGTGAAAAAGCGGCATGGCTTTGCGGATAATGGTGAATAACGCCACTGCCAAAAACGGCACGATCGCCACAAAAACAGTGGAAAGCTGCGGGCACATGGCAAACGCCATGATCAAGGCGAATATCAGCATAAACGGTGCGCGAACCGCCGTGCGAATAATCATCATATACGCCTGTTGGATATTCATCACATCGGTCGTCAAGCGGGTGACCAGGCTGGAAGTGGAAAATTTATCAATATTGGAAAAGGAAAAATCCTGTACCTTATAAAATAAATCATGGCGCAGATTTTTGGCAAACCCACTGGACGCTTTGGCACAGGCCGCGCCCGCCATAGCGCCGAAAAACAGGGAGATAAACGCCAGGGCAACTAAAATCAAACCATACAACAGTACCTGATCAAATTCTCCGCCGGAGTGGATCTGATTGATCAGTTTGGCGATCATAAACGGAATGATACACTCCACCACCACTTCCACCGACACAAGGATCGGCGAAAGGATCGAAGCGGTTTTGTACTCTCTCACACTTTTGAGGATTGTTTTAATCATGCTCTTCCTCCATGTTGGCTTCTAATTTTTTCATAACGGCAAAAAAGGCGTCGATCTCGCTTTCGGTCAGCCCGCGGCGCAGGCGTTGCTCCCGTAAGCG
>CACXFE010000156.1 GCA_902766855.1 Oscillospiraceae bacterium
GCGTCGGTGAGTGGATCTATGATGCCGTGAACGGAACGGTACGGTCTTATGGGTTGGATCTGTTGAATCAATAACGGTTGGAGATAAATCGGAAAGAGTCTCAACATATTTGTTATACAATAATTTCCGCGGCGGGAGCGATCCCGCCGCGGAATCTTTTGCATGGTGTGTTATCTGATAACTGCACGCAGTTTTTTCGGCATTTAACCAAGTTGCTGTGAAAAATCCCCAAAAAAATAACGACGCCTCCGAGCCGGTCTGAATCAGAGGTGCTTCTTCGGCCGTAAAGTTTTTTTAAAAAACTTGTAATAAAACTATTGACAAGTCGCCTTTTGTGTGCTATAATCAACTTGTAATCGAAGAGGTTACAAGATGAAACAAATCTATTTCAAGGAGGATTTTATTATGAAAATCGCAGTTGTAGCAGCAAACGGGAAAGCAGGCAAGCTGATCGTCGAAGAAGCAGTAAATCGCGGTATGGATGTTACCGCCATCGTCAGAGGAGAAAACAAGACCGTGGCACCGAAGGCCGTTGTGAGGGATCTTTTTGATCTTACAAGCGAAGACCTCGGCGGGTTTGACGCTGTTGTTGACGCATATGGCAACTGGACGCCCGAGGCCATCGACCTCATTCCGGCAGCCACCGTTCATATGGCCAAAGTGCTTTCCGGCAGCGACACACGGCTCCTCGTGGTAGGCGGAGCCGGCAGTCTATTCGTTGATCCCGATCACACCAAAACCGTTGTAGATGTGACGCCCTTCCCCGAAGCGGCAATGCCCGTGGTAAACGGTCACGGTAAAGCACTTGAGGAACTCCGTAAGTTTGATCATGTGAACTGGACCTATGTCAGCCCTGCCGGAGATTTTCAGGCTGACGGTGCAAGAACCGGAAAGTATATTCTGGGCGGTGAAGAACTCGTTCTCAACAGCAAGGGAGAAAGCGTGATCTCCTATGCCGATTATGCGATCGCCATGGTCGACGAAATCGAGTCCGGCAAGCATATCAAAGAGCGAATCAGCGTTGTAAGCGAGTAACAAGTTTTGCGATCCGCATTGATTTTTTGCCTGTAATGTGGTATATTACAGGCAGGAGGCGATGATATGCAGATTTCGAGCAAGTTCACAATAGGAGTCCATCTCCTTGCCGTTATAGAGTATTTGGGTGAAGATGAAAAAGTGACCAGCAATGTTCTGGCGGGAAGTATAGGTGTAAATCCTGTCATCGTCAGAAATGTCATGGGAAACCTCAAGGAGGCGGGGCTGATCAGCATCAGCCAGGGCAAAAGCGGGATTTCACTGACGAAAACGCCGGAGCGGATCACATTCTATGATGTTTACAAAGCCGTAGACAGTGTAAACGACGGCGGATTGTTCCACTTCCATGAGAATCCGAACCCGGAATGTCCGATAGGCAGAAACATCCATAAGGCGATGGACTCAAAACTGGATAGAGTTCAAAAGTGCATGGAAGACGAGATGAAACAGATCACTCTTGCCGATGTGATGGCGGATATTCAAAGTGAATTAAAAAAGAGCGGATAACTGCACGCACTTGTTACATAGCATAGCCAAGACCGACGGAAACCGCCGGTCTTTTCTTATGCCCGAAATCAAAAAGAAGGTGATGCCTATGAGGGTATCCGGCTGAAAGGCCAAACGAATGACAGCGTGTGATCGACAAAACAAACTAAAAATCAGACGGCCGGGAAAGACCGGCAGGAGGTAAAATCCATGAAGCAATTCAAAGACAAGTTCATTATCGGTATCGAAACCCACTGACAATCAAATAAAAAACTCCCCCAAACGGATGAAGGTTTGGGGGAGTTTTTTCAAAGGTAGTAAATGAAACGTCAAATCCGAACTCTTTACAGAGTTCGGATTTGACTTTGTTGGTGGACCCGAAGGGGATCGAACCCTCGACCTCCGCGTTGCGAACGCGGCGCTCTCCCAGCTGAGCCACGAGCCCATATCAACATGCGATTTTTCGGTGTATGGCCATACGCCGACACCCTGTCAGAAAACCGCACATCTTGAAAATGAAATTTTCAGAACAGTACTATTTTACACCATCCAAAACTTTCTGTCAAGTGTTCTGAAAGAAATTGATGAAAAAATATGTTCTTTTTTGATCGTTTCACTGCCCGCGAGGTCTGCCACGGTGCGTGCCACCTTCAAAATCCGATCATAAGAACGGGCGGAAAGCCCCAGCCGGTCAAAAGAAAGTTTCAGATAATCCGAAGC
>CACXFE010000157.1 GCA_902766855.1 Oscillospiraceae bacterium
AATATGGAATTTATCGAACGGTATGATCCGCAGTATGTGCTGATCCTTTCGGGCGACCATATTTATAAGATGGATTATTCCAAAATGATTCGCTGCCACGAAGAAACCGGGGCGGATTGCACGATCGCGGTGCTGGAAGTCACGATGGAGGAAGCCACGCGCTTCGGCATTATGAATGCGGATGAAAACGGCAGAATCTATGAATTTGAAGAAAAACCCGCGCATCCGAAAAGCAATCTGGCTTCGATGGGGATTTATGTTTTCACTTGGGAAAAACTGAAAAAGTATTTAACGGAAGATGAAGCGAATGAGAAGTCTTCCAACGATTTCGGCAAAGATGTGATCCCCGCAATGTTAAACGCCGGAGAAAAGTTACAAGTATACCGCTTTGGCGATTATTGGAAAGATGTAGGCACGGTGGATTCTTTATGGGAAGCGAATCTCGATCTGCTCAATCCCAAAATTGATTTGAATTTAGCCGACCGCGACTGGCGTATTTATTCCCGCACAACGGGAATGCCGCCGCAGTATATTTCCGATACCGCGAAGGTGGAACATTCCTTGGTTACCAACGGATGTGAGGTTTTCGGAACCCTTGATTATTCTATTTTGTTCGAAAATGTCACGGTGGAGGAAGGTGCTTCTGTCGAGTATTCGTTGGTGATGCCGGGTGCGGTCATCCGAAAAGGCGCCACGGTGAAATATGCGATCATTGCGGAAAATACCGTGGTGGAATCCGGCGCCAAAATCGGAACCGATCCCGCTGAAATGGGCACCGAAGGATGGGGGATCACCGTGATCGGCGATCACCTGACCGTGGGGAAAAACGCTGTGGTCGGCGCGAAAAAAATGATTACCGAAAATGTGAAAGAAGGCGAAACCATATGAGAGCATCTGCTGTTGCGGGAATTATTTTCGCCAATACGAACGATTCCCTTTTAAAAAAATTAACGGCGGACAGGAGCATGGCGGCTGTTCCGTTCGCGGCGCGATACCGACTGATCGATTTCCCTCTTTCCGGTTTTGTAAACGCAGGCATTTCCAGCATCGGCGTTATCACCAAGGAAAATTACCGCTCGTTGATGGATCATATCGGAAGCGGTGTGTCCTGGGATCTTGACCGGAAGAACGGCGGCCTGTTTCTGCTTCCGCCTTATGTTACAAGCGAGGCAAAGCGATACAACGGAACGGTGGACGCGCTTCATGGCGCGATGGATTATATCGAACGCTGCAATGCGGAATATCTGGTGCTTTGTAACGGGGATCTGATCGCCAATATGGATATTCGCGGGGCGGTGCAGGCGCATCTGCAAACCCGGGCGGATGTCACCCTGCTTACCCACTACGGGATCCCGCCCGCACATCATGATGAAATGCTGTTCCCGGTGATCGGGGAAAACGGCAGGATCAGCAAAATCGAGGTAGGAAACGGCGGCGATGGTAAAACCGATTATGTGATCGGGGCGGCCGTGATCGGCAGAAAAATCCTGCTGGATACCGTGCGCCGGGCTTTCCGGGAAGGGCAGGTCGGCTTTTTGACGGATGTGGTTGCCCGGATGCCTGAAACCCACGCGATCTATGCGTATGAACACCGCGGTTTTGTGGCGGTGCTTGGCAGTACCGATGATTATTATCAAGCCAATATGGCTATGCTTGACGCGGGCGTGCGCGCCGAACTGTTTGACAGGGAGCGCCCTGTTTTCACCAAAACGCGCGACGATATGCCAACCCGGTACGGCATCCGCTCTTCGGTGAGCAACTGCCTGATCGCGGATGGCTGTGTGATCGCGGGAACCGTGAAAAACAGTATTGTTTCCCGCGGGGTGACCGTGGAAAAAGGCGCGGTGGTGGAAAACTCTATTTTGATGCAGGGCACCACCGTGAAGGCGAATGCGGTTTTACAATATGTGATTACCGATAAAAACGCTTCGATCGGGGAAAATATGATGTTGAAAGGTGCGAAAGACGCGCGCCTGTTTGTTGAAAAAAATCAAATGCTGTAAAGGGGGAGAATCATTTTGAAAGTATTATTTGCGGCGAGTGAAGCATTTCCGTTTGCCATGTCGGGCGGTCTTGCGGATGTGGCGGGCGCATTGCCGAAGGCCCTTCGGAAACGCCTGATCGGCTGCCGGATCGTGCTGCCGCTGTATTCTTCCATATCCGAGGAATGGCGCGAAAAAATGACATTTATCACCAGCATCACGGTTTCGGTTGCATGGCGGCGGCAGTATTGCGGCATTTTTGAAGCCCATGTGGACGGTGTAATCTATTATTTCATTGATAACCAGTATTATTTCAAGCGGGATGGGCTGTACGGCTATTATGACGATGCCGAGCGTTTTGCGTTTTTCTCCCGCGCGGTATTGGATATGATCCCGCATATCGGGTTTACGCCGGATATTATTCATTGCAATGATTGGCAAACCGCCATGATCCCCGTTTATCTGGATACTTTGTATCGGGGAAGCGATCCGTATCAAAAAATCAAAACAGTTTTTACCATTCATAATATCCAGTATCAGGGGAAATACGGGAAAGAACTGATCGGGGATGTATTGGGGATCCCGCAGGAATCGGAAAGCCTGGTGGAATATGACGGGTGTGTAAATCTGATGAAAGGCGCGATCCAGTGTGCGGATCAAATCACCACGGTATCGCCCACCTATGCCGGCGAAATTCTGAACCCGTATTATTCGCATGGATTGGATGGAATTTTAAATCAATTCACCTTTAAAGTGACGGGCATTGTCAACGGGATCGATTATGATGTATATAACCCGGAGAGCGATCCGCTGATTTATAAAACTTATACCGCGGAAACCTTGCAGAACAAAGCGTATAACAAGCAAATGCTGCAAAAAGAACTCGGTTTGCCGATTTCGGAGGTACCGCTGATCGGGATGGTCACGCGGCTTGTGAAGCATAAAGGGCTTGACCTTGTGAAATGCGTGTTTGAAGAACTGCTGCAAGCGGATTTGCAATTTGCGATCCTCGGCTCCGGGGAGTGGGAGTTTGAAACCTTTTTCTATGAAATGGCACAGAAATATCCTGACAAAGTGGGGCTGAAATTGGGATTTAATCCCCAGTTGGCGCATAGAATATATGCAGGGGCGGATCTTTTCCTGATGCCGAGCCAGAGCGAGCCGTGCGGATTGGCGCAAATGGTGGCTTTGCGTTACGGCACCATTCCGAT
>CACXFE010000158.1 GCA_902766855.1 Oscillospiraceae bacterium
GCACACTTCGGGGCAATACCGCCCCTGCGACAGATAAGCCCGAATTACCCTAAACGCCGTTCATTTAGTATAATTGGCGATTAAAATAATACAAGGGCTCCCCACCCTTATCATGTGCTTATTTATAGGTTATCAGCCCATCAAATGGCGGGCTTCCGATCCGTGGAAGTTCTGTTTTGATAAAAAACAAATCCATTTCCGTATCGAAAAGCCCGCATGATGATTTTTAAATAATGTTATAAATGGAATTTTCTTTAAAAGCCAAGTAATTTTGTGCCGCAATCTGCAATACCGGCAAGCCCTTCTTCGGCGTCCGCTTTTGTTTTACCAACGGCACCGATATACAGTTTGATTTTCGGCTCGGTGCCGGATGGGCGCACGATCAGCGAAGCGCCGCTTTCCATATAATAAGCCAAAACATTGGATACCGGCAAAGTGATCGGTTTCTCTGTGCGGTTGACAGCGTCAAAACTGACAGATTTCTCGTAATCATCGATCCGAACAACTGTTTCGCCGTTCAGCGTTTTGGGCGGCGTTGCGCGAAGGCTTTCCATCATGCCGGCGATTTGCTTCATGCCGCTTTCCCCTTCGCAAGTGAAACTCTTTTGTGCGCAAAGGTAATATCCATGTTCTTGGTAAAGTCCTTCCAGCACTTCGATCAGGGTTTTTCCCTGCGCCTTATAATACGCTACCATTTCGCAAATCAGCATGGAAGCGATCACCGCGTCTTTATCCCGCACATAACTGCCGCCTAAATAGCCATAACTCTCTTCAAAGCCAAAGATAAAGCGGTTTTCTTCTCCGGCGGCTTCTAACGCCGTGATCTGTTCCCCGATAAATTTAAAGCCGGTCAACACATCCAACAGTTCACAATGATACTTTGCGGCGATTTTCCGGCAAAGTTCCGTGGTCACGATCGTTTTCACGGCAAGCGGTTTTTTGGGCAATGTACCCGCCGCAGTCCGCCTTGCAAGAATGAAATCCAGCAACAAAGCGCCGACATCGTTTCCGCTTAACAGCGTGTACTCCTCCCCTTCCGGCACGGCGATCCCCACGCGGTCACAATCCGGGTCGGTTGCGAGAAGAAGATCCGGCTTGACCGTATTTGCCAACGATAATGCGCAAGAAAAGGCTTGGCGGATCTCCGGGTTCGGGTATGGCGCGGTCGGGAAATTCCCGTCCGGCAGTTCCTGCTCGGGTACAACGGTCACATTTGTAACGCCGATGCGCTTTAAGATACTGCGAACCGGCTTATTGCCGCTTCCGTGTAAAGGCGTATAGATCACGCGCAGGGCGGAAAGATCCGTTTCCGGCGCCACCCGGCATGCCATGACCGCGTCTAAATACTGTTCAATCAACTCTTGTTCGATATACACAATATCGCCTTGCGCCAGCGCCGTTTGGAAATCCACCGTTTTTACTCCTTCAAAAGGATCCACGGCATTCATCACATCCAGCACTTTTTCCGCGGCTTCCAGACCTAACTGGCAGCCATCCGGGCCATAGGCTTTATACCCGTTGTATTTAGAAGGATTGTGACTGGCGGTTACCACAACGCCCGCATCGCAATGCAGAGCGCGCACCGCGTAAGAAAGCATCGGCGTCGGCATCAGTTCGCGGTAAAGGTATACGCGGATCCCGTTGGCCGCAAACACCGAAGCCGCGGTTTTCGCAAAAAGATCAGATTTGATGCGGCTATCATACGCAATGGCAATTTTCCCGTCGGCTGTTACCGAATTGACATATGCGGCAAGACCTTGCGACGCTTTTCCAACAGTATAAATATTCATGCGGTTAGTGCCGGCGCCGATCACGCCGCGAAGCCCGCCGGTGCCGAATTCCAAATCTTTATAAAACGCATCGGAAATCGCATCGGGATCGTTTTTCATTGCTTCCAGTTCTTTTACCAGATCCGGATCTTGTACGGCTTTTTCACACCATAGCGCATATTTTTCGTTTACCATAGGTCTTTCTCCTTTATCAAATGAACTTTGCTTTCCTTATTATACCAAATTCTGCTTTCAATAACAAGTTCTTTCATAATTTTTTTAAGCGGGATTGAAAAATGATAAAAATTATGGTAAAATTAGGAAAGAAATCGGTTGAGGTGAGAAAGTTGTCAAAACATAAGCGCGGCATTCGTATCCAAACAAGGATCATCCTTTCCGCACTCTTGCTTTTGTTACAGTTTGTATTTCTGTTTTTGGTGTTATATAATATCGCCGCCGGGTCTGCCCTGCTCTATACCCTGTCTTCTGTGGCAGGCGCTGTGACTGTGATTTATATTGTCAACCGGCGCGGAAATCCCAACCATAAAATTGCTTGGATCATTTTCATTTTGATTTTCCCGGTTTTCGGGATTTCGGTTTTTCTGCTTTGGGGCGGCGGGCGTGTTCTTCCCCATTTAAAAAAGAAAATGGAGCATTGCGAAGAGCATACTTTTCCCTTTTTGGGAAGCAGTGAAAGAGAGCAGGAACAACTTTTGCGGTTGGATCCGATCCATGGCAGCGAGGCGGCCTATTTGGTGCGTGAGTCGCGTTATCCGCTTTATGATGGCACATCGGTGGATTATTTTTCCCCGATCGAGCATTTCCTCCCTCACCTGCTGCGGGAACTCTCTCTGGCGGAGCGGTATATTTATATCGAGTTTTTTATCATCGGCGAAGGCGCGATGTGGGATCAGATTCATGAGATTTTAAAGAAAAAAGCCGCCGCCGGTGTGGAAGTGAAAATCATTTTTGACGATTTCGGCTCGATCAAGCGCCAGCATTCGGATTTTATCACCAATTTACGGGCAGAAAAGATCGAAGTATCGGTGTTTAACCCGATCAAGCCTTCCATGAATATCTTCATGAATAACCGAAATCACCGCAAAATCGTGATTATTGACGGAACTACGGCGATCACCGGCGGTTTTAATATCGGGGATGAATATATCAATCTGGAAAGCCGCTTCGGTTACTGGCTGGACAGTGCGGTTCTTTTAAAAGGAAAAGCCGTAAAAAGTTTTCTCGTTATGTTTTGTAATATGTGGGAATTTACAACCGGCAAACCCCTTGATGTTGCCGCGCATTTGGCGGATTTTGCAGTTGATTCCCCGGGCTTTGTTCTCCCCTATTGTGATGATCCGTTGGATCAAAAAAATCCGGCGGAGGGCATTTATATGCAAATCCTCAACCGCGCGCAAAAATATGTTTATATCGCTTCCCCCTATTTGATTATTGATAACACCATGATGAGCGCCCTGCTGATGGCGGCAAAATCGGGCGTGGATGTGAGGATCATTACCCCGCATATTCCCGATAAATGGTATGTGCATCCCGTGACGCAGTATAATTATATGGAGTTACTGGAAGGCGGTATTCGCATTTATGAATACACGCCCGGGTTTATTCATTCCAAACTGTTTGTATCAGATGATACGGTGGCCACCGTCGGGACGATCAATATGGATTACCGCAGTTTTATTTTTCACTTTGAATGCGGCGTTTGGATGACGCAAAATCACGCGGTCAACGATATTCGCGCACAGTTTGAGCGGTTATTTACCGAATCACAGGAAATCAAGATCGCGCAATGGAAAAAGCGCTCGCCATTCCTTCGTTTGAAACAAGCCATTTTGCATATTTTTGCTCCCTTTATGTGATCACGGATTGACATTTTCGGTTTTTTTGTTATAATAAAAGAAGAAACATATTTTTCTTGAAAGGCGGTTTTAACATGAAAGGGTTTTTAAAGTTTTTTGTTTCTTTGGCGGCGGTTTTTGCCGCGTTGGTTTCAGCGCTTGTTTTAGTTGACCGTTATTTGAACCGCAATCGCATTCAGGGGGAATATCTGAATTGTGATCAGGACGAGCCGAACGAGTTTTAAACCGATCTTTTTTGCCGGAATACAGAAAACAGGTTGTCGATCAGAATCGGCAACCTGTTTTTTATTGGAATATGATAAGAAGAAATACTATTGCAAAAGAAAACGGCGATCATCATTCAAAAGATCGGATAAAAGATATTCTCCCCAGGAGTATTCCGACATGAATTCCCCTTCAAAACGGGAATCTGTATTCATATTGTGATCCAGCCAGTCATAATAATCGCAATCGAACAGATCGGTGTTGACCATCTGTCCGCGGCGGGTGGAAATCAATAAATCTTCCAGCGATGCCTTTTTCAAAGCCTTTCTCAGCCGTCCCAACGCGTTATA
>CACXFE010000159.1 GCA_902766855.1 Oscillospiraceae bacterium
GGCCGGAGTAATCCACACGCTTACCAAGCAGGTTCTGACGGCAACGCCCCTGCTTTCCTTTCAGCATATCGGAAAGGGATTTCAGCGCACGGTTATTCGGGCCGGTGACCGGCTTTCCGCGGCGTCCGTTATCGATCAAGGCGTCCACCGCTTCTTGCAGCATCCGCTTTTCATTCCGCACGATAATATCCGGCGCGCGCAATTCAAGCAATCTCTTTAAGCGGTTATTCCGGTTGATCACACGGCGGTACAAATCATTCAGATCGCTGGTAGCGAAGCGGCCGCCGTCTAACTGAACCATCGGGCGAAGATCGGGCGGAATGACCGGGATCACATCCAAAATCATCCACTCAGGGCGATTCCCGGATTGACGGAAGGCTTCCAACACTTCCAAACGCTTTAAAATGCGGGTGCTTTTCTGCCCGGTCGCATTTTCCAGTTCTTCCCGGAGTTCATCACACGCCTGATCCAAATCGATCTCTTTCAGCAACTTTTGGATCGCTTCCGCGCCCATACCGGCCTCAAAATCGTCCTCATATTTTTCACGCATATCGCGGTACTGTTTTTCATTCAACAGTTGTTTTTTCTCCAACGGCGTGGTGCCGGGATCGGTCACGATATACTGCGAGAAATACAACACCTGCTCCAAGGCTTTCGGGGTAATATCCAACACCAGGCCCATACGGGAAGGAATGGTTTTAAAGTACCAGATATGCGATACGGGAGCCGCCAGTTCAATAGAGCCCATGCGCTCGCGGCGAACTTTGGCGCGGGTCACTTCCACGCCGCAGCGCTCGCATATTTTGCCTTTATAACGAATACGCTTATATTTGCCGCAATGACATTCCCAGTCCTTCTGCGGCCCGAAAATGCGTTCGCAGAAAAGGCCGCCCTGTTCGGGTTTCAAGGTGCGGTAATTGATGGTTTCGGGTTTGGTCACTTCACCGTGCGACCAACTCCTGATTTGTTCGGGAGACGCAAGTCCGATTTTTATTGATTCAAATTCAATTTCTGCCATATTCGCCCTCCGTTACACTTCATCGTCTGTCTGACCGTCCTGATAGAGGTCATCATCATCGTTCTGCTCATCTGCGATCGCGTCACCGTTCTCATCTTGCAGGCCAAAGCCCGTCAACCGATCCGCAACCGTACTGCCGTCAAAGTCCACATCGCTGTCCTGCCCTTCCGGGATGGCCGGGGTGCCGAGACCGATGTCATCATCGTCATCAAACGATTGCTTCAAGTCGATCTCTTCGTTGTTGTAATCCAACACCTTGACATCAAGACCTAACGATTGCAGTTCCTTGATCAATACTTTGAAGGATTCGGGAACGCCGGGTTTCGGGATATTCAAGCCCTTTACAATGGACTCATAGGTTTTCACACGGCCTACCACATCGTCTGACTTGACGGTCAGGATTTCTTGCAGGGTATACGCCGCACCGTAGGCTTCCAGCGCCCAAACTTCCATTTCCCCGAAACGCTGACCGCCGAACTGTGCTTTACCGCCGAGCGGCTGCTGTGTGACCAGCGAGTACGGCCCGGTCGAACGGGCATGGATCTTATCGTCAACCAAATGATGCAGTTTCAGATAATACATATATCCTACCGTAACGGGGTTGTCAAACGGCTCGCCCGTGCGCCCGTCATACAACTGCGTCTTGGCATCGGCAGTCAGCGGAATGCGCGAGAAATCCAATTTCGGGCCGTTCTGATCGGGATAATTCCCGTTTTTGGTAACTTCTTCCGCCATGGCGAAGCACTTGCGGATATCGTCTTCATGCGCGCCGTCAAAGACCGGGGTGCAGATCTTCCAGCCGAGGGCCTTCGCGGCATATCCCAAATGCACTTCCAATACCTGCCCGATATTCATACGGGAAGGAACGCCCAACGGATTCAATACAATGTCAAGCGGGGTGCCATCCGGCAGGAAAGGCATATCCTCACTCGGCAAAATGCGGGAAACAACACCCTTGTTCCCGTGCCGTCCGGCCATTTTATCGCCCACGGAAATCTTCCGCTTCTGTGCGATATAGCAACGAACCACCACATTGACGCCGGGGCTTAATTCCGAAGAATTCTCCCTTGTGAATACCTTTACATCCACAATGGTGCCGTATTCGCCGTGCGGAACGCGCAAAGAAGTATCACGCACTTCACGGGCTTTTTCACCGAAGATCGCACGCAAGAGCCGCTCTTCCGCCGTGAGTTCGGTTTCGCCCTTCGGGGTAACTTTCCCCACGAGAATATCGCCGGCGGTTACTTCCGCGCCCACGCGAATGATGCCGCGGTCATCCAGATCTTTCAGCGCGTCTTCCCCGACATTGGGAATATCCCGCGTGATCTCTTCCGGCCCTAATTTGGTATCTCTGGCTTCCAACTCATATTCTTCAATATGAATGGAAGTATACACATCGTCGCGTACCAAACGCTCGTTGATCAGTACCGCGTCTTCGTAGTTGTAGCCTTCCCATGTCATAAATCCGATCAGCGCGTTTCTGCCGAGCGAAATTTCACCGTTGCTGGTAGCCGGTCCGTCCGCGATCACTTCGCGTTCTTCCACCTTCTGCCCGACCGACACGATCGGCCGCTGATTGATGCAGGTGCCATGGTTCGAACGCAGGAACTTGATCAACGAATATTCATCGATCTCGCCGTTTTTGGCGCGCACTTTGATCTGATCGGCGCTGACATAGGTCACTTCGCCCGCGCGTTTGGCCAGTACCACCACGCCCGAATCGATCGCCGCTTTATACTCCATCCCGGTTGCCACGATCGGGTTTTCGGGGCGAAGCAACGGAACTGCCTGCTTCTGCATGTTGGAGCCCATCAACGCACGGTTGGTATCATCGTTTTCAAGGAAGGGGATCATCGCCGTGGCGACGGAAACTACCATCTTCGGCGATACATCCATGTATTCCGCTTTGGAAGCCTCCACTTCCTGGAAACTTTCCAAATGGCGGGCAATGACTTTTTTATTCACAAAGCAGCCGTTTTCATCCAGCGGCTCGTTTGCCTGTGCGACCACGAAATCGTCTTCTTCATCCGCCGTCATATAGCAAACTTCATCCAGAACTTTGCCCGTTTCCTTATCTACTTTACGGAAAGGCGTTTCAATAAAGCCGTACTGATTGATTTTCGCAAAGGTAGCCAGATAGGAAATCAAGCCGATATTCGGGCCTTCCGGCGTTTCAATCGGGCACATACGGCCGTAATGGGTGTAATGCACATCACGCACTTCGAAGGAGGCGCGATCTCTCGACAAACCGCCGGGGCCTAACGCGGACAAACGGCGTTTGTGCGTTAATTCCGAAAGCGGATTGGTTTGATCCATGAATTGAGAAAGAGGCGAAGAACCGAAGAATTCTTTGATCGCCGCCACCACCGGGCGAATATTGATCAAAGACTGCGGTGTGATGCTGTCGGGATCCTGCGCCTGCAATGTCATCTTTTCGCGCACCACTCTCTCCATACGGGAGATCCCGATGCGGAACTGATTTTGCAGCAATTCCCCTACTGAACGGATGCGGCGGTTGCCCAAGTGGTCAATATCATCCACATTGCCCACATTATGCGGCAAGCCGAGGAAATAACTGATACTGGCATAAATATCATCCGTGGTAATGTGTTTGGGGATCAGATCATCCGCATGCTCTAAAATCGCGGTGCGAAGATCTTCTTTTTCGGGGTTGTTTTCGATCAATTCTTTCAGGCAGGCAAACGAAACCTTTTCGTTGATGCCCTGCTTATTGAGATCGGCCAATTCTTCCTCGGTAAAATCGGTAAAATCTTTGAGATCCACCATGCCGTTGGAAAGAACTTTGACCTCGGTCACGTTGCCTTCATTATCCATCACATGGATATAGACTTCCGAAACGCCCCGTCTTTCGATTTCAAGCGCCAGTTCTTTGGAAACGGTGGTATCCGCTTCCGCGATCACTTCGCCGGTCATCGGATCAGCCACCGGGCGGGCAAGCACGCCGCCTTTGATCCGGGCGCCGACCGCCAGTTTCTTATTGTATTTATAGCGGCCTACGCGGGAAATATCATACCGATGCGCGTCAAAAAACAACTGATCTAAATAGTTCTGCGCGCCTTCGATCGTGACCGGCTCACTCGGGCGAAGTTTTTTATACACTTCCACCAATGCGTCTTCCACGCTCTTGGTATCATCCGCGTCGAGCGTGGCAAGCAGACGCTCGTCCTCCCCGAAGAGAGCCTTGATCTGCTCGGTCGTGCCGATGCCCAAAGACCGCACAAAAGTGGTGATCGGGAGTTTACGGTTTTTATCGATCCGCACATATAACACATCGCTGGCGGATGTTTCATATTCAAGCCATGCGCCGCGATTCGGAATAATGGTGGAAGAAAAGAGTTTTTTCCCGGTTTTTTCATCGGTCTTTTCGGCATAATATACACCGGGGGAACGAACCAACTGAGAAACAATCGCACGCTCGGCACCGTTGATCACAAATGTGCCGGATTCGGTCATCAACGGGAAATCCCCCATTGAGACCTCACTTTCTTTAATTTCACCTGTTTCATTATTGATCAGGCGCGCCGTTACACGAAGCGGTGCCGCATAGGTCGTATCCCGTGCTTTACACTCGGTCACGCTGTATTTCGGCGTTTCGTCAAATCGGTAGTCAACAAAACTTAATTGGAGATTGCCGCTGTAATCCGTTATCGCGGACATATCCCGAAAAACTTCTTTCAATCCTTCTTCTACAAACCAGCGATACGAATCTTTCTGAATCTCGATGAGATTCGGCATATCGATCACTTCATTGATCTTCGAGAAGGTCATTCGGGTGTTCTTCCCCAGTTGAACGCGTTTTACCATAGAAGTTGACTCCATAGGCTTGCAATCACTCCTCAATTATTATTGCGGCGAAACGCCGCAGTTGCTTTGCCCTGATGGGTATTAAAAGCCAAATATTATTCACAAAGTTTACAATTTTTTTACATCGCAAACCAATATAGGCGCATAATCCCCCATCATTATTAGTAATTCATAATTATATACCAAAGCCAACGATAAGTCAAGCATATTTTTAACAAAAAAGGAAATTTTTTCTCATGACGGGAAAATCCGGTTTTTGAAGGTTGACAAGTTCCTCGCTTTTGTCGTATAATTCGTATAAAGAAAATAAATGGAGGTTGCCCGTATGGCTTATTATTTTGACGGTGTTTCCCACACCTTTAACGAGTACCTGTTGGTTCCGGGATATTCTTCTTCCGAATGTATCCCCGCAAATGTGAGTTTGAAAACGCCGCTGGTAAAATTTAAACGCGGGGAAGAGCCCGCCCTTTCTATGAACATTCCGCTGACTTCCGCGATCATGCAGTCCGTTTCGGGCGACCGGCTGGCTGTTGCTTTGGCGCGTGAAGGCGGCGTTTCGTTTATTTACGGCTCGCAATCGGTAGAAGACGAAGCCGCCATGGTAGAGCGCGCGAAATCCTACAAGGCGGGTTTTGTGGTCAGTGAATCGAATGTGACCCCCGAAAGCACCTTGGCGGATATTCTGGAACTGAAAGCCAAAAACGGGCATTCCACCGTTGCGGTGACTTCCAACGGCAAGGCAGACGGAAAGTTGCTCGGCATCGTGACCGGGAGAGATTACCGGGTAAGCCGCATGAGTATCGATACGAAAGTGAAGGAATTCATGACGCCGCTTTCCTCCTTAATTACGGCGGAAGAAAACACCACCTTAAAGCAAGCAAACGATATTATCTGGGATCACAAACTCAATTCCCTGCCGATTGTGGACAAGCAGGGCAATTTGAAATATTTTGTTTTCCGTAAAGACTATGATGCGCACAAAGAAAATCCCAACGAGTTGTTAGACACCCACAAACGGTATGTGGTAGGCGCCGGTATCAACACAAGGGATTATGAAGAACGGGTACCCGCTTTGGTTGAAGCGGGAGCGGATGTTCTTTGTATCGATTCTTCCGAAGGATTCAGCGAATGGCAAGCCAGAACTTTGGCGTTCATCCGTAAAAAATACGGGGATTCGGTCAAAGTCGGCGCGGGAAATGTGGTAGACCGCGAAGGCTTCCTTTTCCTTGCCGAAGCGGGGGCGGATTTCATCAAAGTCGGGATCGGCGGCGGTTCGATCTGCATCACGCGTGAAACCAAAGGCATCGGGCGGGGGCAAGCCACCGC
Source organism: Oscillospiraceae bacterium (assembly GCA_902766855.1). Classification (GTDB taxonomy): domain Bacteria; phylum Bacillota; class Clostridia; order Oscillospirales; family Acutalibacteraceae; genus UBA737. The sequence continues at coordinate 6,170 of CACXFE010000159.1, forward strand.
GCTGATCGAAGTCTGCGCCGCGCGGGATGAGTATTTTGAAAAAACCGGCGTGTATATCCCGGTCTGTTCAGACGGCGGCATCGTTCACGATCACCATATGACGCTGGCGCTCGCCATGGGGGCGGATTTCCTGATGCTCGGCCGCTATTTCGCCCGGTTTGACGAAAGCCCCACCAATAAAGTGGCGCTGAACGGAAACTATTATAAAGAATACTGGGGCGAAGGCTCCAACCGTGCGCGCAACTGGCAGCGGTATGATTTGGGCGGCGATAAAAAGTTATCCTTTGAAGAAGGCGTAGATTCTTATGTTCCTTACGCCGGCTCCCTGAAAGATAATGTCAGTCTTTCTTTAAGCAAAGTAAAATCCACTATGTGCAACTGCGGGGCACTCACGATTCCCGAATTACAGAAAAAGGCGAAACTGACCTTGGTTTCCGCCACCAGCATTGTGGAAGGCGGCGCACACGATGTGATTCGCAAAGAAACCTCTGTGGGCACGATCAAATGATAGAGAAACCGATTTTAACGATCGCGGTTTCCTGTTTTCATGAAGAAGTTTTCCCTGTTATCGCCGATGGTTGTGCGGAAAAGATCACCGTGCTTTATCATTAAAAAGCAGACCAACGAAAAACCGTAAACTCCAAACAGCATACCAGGGCTGTCGCCGGTGATTTTGACCGGCGACAGCCCTTGTTTTTCTTTATCTGTTTTTTTACGCTGTGCGCATTCTGAGAAGCGCCCCGGGAGTAACCGGCCGCTCAAACGGGA
>CACXFE010000160.1 GCA_902766855.1 Oscillospiraceae bacterium
GGCCTGCACTCTATCCCCGCCAATACCACCCCTGTGCCCTTGAAAACCGCTTTATAAGCGGTTTTCGCTACGAAGGAGTTTTTCCGCCGCACCTGTCGCCGGAAAAACAAAAATGGCGCCGAAAACAGCGCAAAAGCGTTGATTCGGGCTTTTCGGCAGACTGGAGGATCGGCAAACCTGCCGATCCGTTTTAGTATTCAAATAAAGGAAGAATGACATGTCAAAAATTTGTCCGCTGTTCAGCGGCTCTACCGGGAACAGCACCTACATAGCCGCTCAAACGGGATCCATTTTAGTGGATGCGGGCGCCACTTTGCGCGGGTTGACCGCCATGCTTGCAAAAGCGGGCGGCACATTGGAAGAAATCGCCGCGGTGTTGATCACCCATGAACATATCGATCATATCAGGGGGCTGAAACCCCTGCTTCGCCAAACCGGCGCCGCGTTGATCGCCTCGCAAGAAACCTTGGAGGTGCTGATCGCCGGGGATCGTGTTCCCGCCGGGACTGCCGTGATCCCGGTCGAGAGCGCCCATCCGGTGGAAGCGGGCGGATTGCTGATCACCCGGTTTGCCACCAGCCATGATTGCGCGGGATCCAGCGGGTATCGGGTCACCTTGCCGGATGGAAAAGCGATCACGGTTTGCACCGATCTCGGGGTGGTTACCGAAGAAGTAAGGGCGGCGCTGCGCGGGAGCGACGCGGTTTTACTGGAATCGAATCATGATATTGAAATGCTGAAAAAAGGGCCATATCCGCCGCCGTTAAAGGTTCGCATCCTGTCCGAACGGGGGCATTTGTCGAATCCGGCTTGCGCGGCGGAGTTGCGCGGGCTTTTGGAAAGCGGTGTCCGGCGGTTTATTTTAGGGCATTTAAGCCAAAAAAACAATACGCCGCTGCTGGCGGAAAGCGCGGCGGTCGCGGCGCTGGTGGATACAGGTGCCGTGCGGGACCGGGATTACCTGCTTTCTGTTGCCGCGCCGAAAGGGAATAAGGTAACGGTTTTATGATGAAGATCACGATCCTTGCCATGGCGGGATTAAAAGAGCCCTATTTGCGGGAAGCCGCGGCGGAATACCAAAAGCGACTGGGCGGGTATTGCAGCCTGAAAATCATCGAGCGCACGCCGGTGCACCTGCCGGAGAAACCTTCCGAAAAAGAGATTGCCGCCGCTTTGGAAAAAGAGGGCGACGATTTATTGCGGCTTCTCCCGGAGAATGCGTATGTCACGGTGCTGTGCATCGAGGGCAGGCAGTGTTCGAGCGAGGCGTTTGCGCACACGGTGGAGCATTGCCGTAACGCCGGGCAGGAAATGGTTTTTGTGATCGGCAGTTCTTACGGGCTTGCGGAGAAAGTGAAGGCTCGCGGTCACGCGGTTTCTTTCTCGGAAATGACCTTTCCGCATCAACTGTTCCGTGTGATGCTGTTGGAACAACTGTATCGCGCGTTTCGCATCAACAGCGGCGGCGCTTATCATAAATAAATAGGATTTTTATGGAACGGAAAAGGCGGCTTCCCTTTTAAAAGGGGGCTGCTCTTTTTTGTTTGCCTGTTTTGGCGATTGACAAAAGGGTGGGAAATGGACTATAATATTGGAAAAGAAAAAAGCAGTAATACAATAAAGAGAGAGAAGAAAATGTTCGGGAGAAAGACCGAGGAAATGTGGCTGATCGCGGGGCTTGGCAATCCGGGCCTTCAATATGAAAAAACGCGGCACAATGCCGGGTTTATGGCATTGGAACAGTTGGCGGCAAAATATGATATTTCCTTCACAAAACACAAGTTTGAGGCGGTTTTCGGGGACGGGACGATCGCCGGGAAACGGGTGTTGCTTGCAAAACCGCAAACTTATATGAACAATTCGGGCAGAGCCGTTTCGGCTTTGGCGGCGTTTTATAAGATCCCCCCGCAGAGGGTGCTGGTGTTATCGGACGATATTTCGCTCGATGTGGGCAAGATCCGCGTGCGCAGAAAGGGAAGCGCCGGCGGGCATAACGGGTTAAAAGATATTATCGAACTGCTCGGGACTGAGGAATTTGCCCGCATCAAAATCGGGGTGGGCGACCGCCCGGACGCGGATCGGGATTTGGCGGATTGGGTGCTTGGCAAGGTGCCGAAAGACGAGGAGGAGGCCTTTGCGGCGGCACTTGAAAAGGCGGCGCTTGCGGCGGTAGAAGTGTTGAGAAGCGGTGTGGATTCCGCGATGAATCGGTATAACGGATGATATGAAATTTTTAAGTGAAGTATTCGGGCAAGACGCGGATTATCGCCTGTTGTCGCAAGCGGTGGAGCGGGAGCGGCTGCCGGTGGCGTGTACGGGGCTTTCCGCGGTGCATAAAGCGGCGGTGATCATGGCGCTGTGCCGCCAAACCGGGCGCAAAGCGGTGGTGTTCACGCACCACGAAGCCGCGGCGGCGGAAATGACAGACGACCTTGGCTCGCTGGGGCTGAATTGTTTGAATTTTCCCTCGCGGGATTATTGCGTCGGCCCGCTTTCGGGTTATTCAAAAGAATATGAGCAGAAAAGAATGGAAACCCTGTCCAGATTGTCGGACGGGGATTTCGATGTTTTGACCGTCGCGTTGGACGCGGCCGTGCAGTTGACCGTGCCGCCCGCGGTGCTGGCTTCCGCCCGCTTTACGCTGCGGGCGGGCGACAGTGTGGAACTGGATTCTTTGATCGAAAAACTGATTGCGGCGGGTTACGCCAGGCAAGAGTTGTGTGAAGCAAAGGGGCAGTTTTCGGTACGGGGCGGGATCGTGGATATTTTCCCGGTCACGGCGCAAGAGCCGGTACGGATTGAACTGTGGGGCGATGAAATCGACAGTGTGGCGTTTTTCGATCCCGAAAGCCAGCGCCGTACCGAAAATACGGAGGAAATCGAGATCATCCCCGCTTGTGAAGTCTTGTTTGATCCGGCGGTACTTGCCGGAAAACTGCGAAAAATGTTGGCAGGCGGGAAATTGAGCGACCGCCAGCGTACCGTGCTGGAACAGGATGCGGAGGCGCTCGAAAGCGGCGTGCCGATCTCGCCTGACCGCTATTTGCCTTTGATTTACGAGGGCGGCGAAACGATCTTTGATTATGTATCCGATTGTTTGCTGTTTGTCAGCGAGAGCGGAGAAATGGCAGAGCGGTTCAAAAGCATGGGCGCTCAACAGGCGGTCGATCTGGAAAACGGCATGGAAGAAGGCTTTTTGAGCGAACGCACCGCGGGGCTGTGGTTGGATAAAACCACTTTTTTCAGTTGCGTTGCCGGGGCAGTGATTTTGGAAAACTATCCGCGCGGAAGTTACGAACTGCGCGTGAAAGAATGGATCAACTTCAATGTAAAGCGTTCTACCGCGTGGGGCGGCGACCTGACCGTTCTGAAAGAAGATATTGCGTATATTTTGGAAAACAAAGGCGCGGTGGTAATTTTGGCCGGGGAAAAACGCGCCGCACAGATTCTGAACGAGGAACTGAATGAAAGCGGTATAGCAAGCCGTTTTTCCGAAACCTACGATTTTTCTCCGCAAGGCGTCACGGTCACGCCGGGCGGCTTGTCAAGCGGAATGGAAATTCCCTCCTGCCGCTTTATGCTGATTACACACCGCCATATCGCCGCGGAGGGCAAGCGAAAAAAGAAACACCGGAAAGCCGGGCAGGAGATCGGCTCGCTGGAAGAACTCAAAAAAGGCGATTATGTTGTGCACGAGGCGCACGGCATCGGCGTGTTTGAGGGGATCAACCGCATTACCAACGGCGGGGTGACCAAAGATTATATCAAGATCCGGTACTTTGGCAGTGATGTGCTGTATGTGCCGGTCACCCAGTTGGATCTTGTTTCCAAATACATCGGTTCGGCGGAGGAAAATACCGTCCGGCTGAACCGGTTGGGCGGCACGGAATGGCAGAAAACCCGGCGACGCGTGAAAGCGGCCGTGCGGGATATGGCAAAAGAATTAACGGCGCTGTATGCCAAGCGGATGTCGGTCAAAGGCTATGCGTTCAGCCCGGATACGGATCTGCAAAATGATTTTGAGCGGCGCTTTCCTTATGAGGAAACCGAGGATCAACTGCGTTGCGTGAATGAGATTAAGCGGGATATGGAACGGGAAGTGCCGATGGATCGCCTGTTGTGCGGGGATGTGGGCTTCGGAAAAACCGAGGTGGCACTGCGCGCGGCGTTCAAGTGTATCAGCGAAGGCAAGCAATGCGCCCTGCTGGTGCCGACCACCATTTTGGCTTTGCAGCATTATAATACCATCGTGCGCCGTTTTGGGGAATTGCCGGTCACGGTAGGGCTGCTCAACCGTTTTGTTTCCCAAAAAGAGCAAACCCGTTTGATCGCCGATTTAAAGTGCGGGCGCCTTGACATGGTGGTGGGAACCCACCGCCTGATTTCCAAAGATGTGGAGTTTAAAAACATCGGGCTTGTGATCATTGATGAAGAACAGCGTTTCGGTGTGGCACAGAAAGAACGGCTGAAAGAGCGCTATCCGTTTGTGGATATTCTGACTCTCAGCGCCACCCCGATCCCGCGTACATTGAATATGGCGATGTCGGGGCTGCGGGATATGTCCTCCCTGGATGAGGCGCCGGGCGACCGCCACCCGGTGCAGACCTATGTGCTGGAATATAACAACGGCGTGATTTTGGATGCGATCCGGAAAGAGATCCGCCGCGGCGGGCAGGTGTATTATCTCCATAACCGGGTAGAAAGCATCACGCGCTGCGCGGCGGCGCTGAAAGCCAAACTGCCGGAGATTTCCATCGGGATCGCGCACGGGCAGATGAGCGAGGATGAACTGACCGGCGTATGGCGGCAACTGTTGGAACATGAAATTGATTTGCTGGTTTGCACCACCATCATTGAAACGGGGGTCGATGTGCCCAACGCCAATACTCTGATCATCGACGAAGCGGAAAACATGGGGCTTGCGCAACTGCATCAACTGCGCGGCAGAGTGGGGCGTTCGCCCCGGCGGGCGTATGCGTATTTCTGCTTCCGGCGCGGGCGGCAACTTTCCGATGTGGCGGCGAAACGGTTGGAAGCCATCCGGGAGTTTACCGAGTTCGGCTCCGGCTTTAAAATTGCCATGCGGGATCTTGAAATCCGGGGAGCGGGCAGTATTTTAGGGGGCGAACAGCACGGCAATATGGAGGCGGTCGGATATGATATGTATCTGAAATTACTTTCCGAAGCCGTGAACGAGCAGAACGGCGCGCCTCCTGTCGAGGATCTGCCTTGCACGGTGGATCTGAACATTTCGGCGCATATTCCGGAGAGTTATATCGCGTCGCTCCCGGCAAGACTTGGGATGTATAAGCGCATTGCCGCCATCCGAAATGATGAAGACGCCTCGGATGTGATCGATGAATTGTGCGATCGCTTCGGGGAGCCGCCGGTTTCGGTGATGGGGCTTGTGGATGTGGCAATCCTGCGGAGCAAGGCATCCGCCGCGGGGATCGTGGAGATCACCGAAGGCGCGGGCACGGCGCTGCTGCATATTGATTCGATCCGGCCGGATGTGATGGCGAAACTGTCCGCCGCTTTTGAAAACCGCTTTACTTTACACGCGGCGGATCGGCCGACCTATGTGATCCGCTTGAAAAAAGGACAAAAAATGCCCGATTTGGTAGAAGAACTGGCGCGGGCGATTTAAGGGGAAGAAGAAATGGCAAAAAAGAAGCGTAAAACCAGGCGCTCCGCCGCCAAAGGAATCGGCTGGGGGTTGCTGTTGATCTGTATCGCGGTCATCACGGTGATCGGGGTGCGGAATAAACTGGAAAAGGATCGTTTAGAGCGATTGCCGATCGTGCAGCCGGAACTCACGGCGGAAGCGGGCGGCGCCTTGCCGGAGCCGACGGCGTATTTCAAAGAATTGCGTGGTTGGGAAGGAAAGGCTTTGCAGGTAACTTTTACGCCGGAAAAGCCCGAAAAACCGGGAGAATATGCCGTAACGCTTACGGCTGACGGCGAAAAAGAGCGGTTTGAAAGCCGCCTGACCCTGCGGGATACCACGCCCCCCGCTCTGGCGGTCAAAGCGGTCACATTGGACTACGGAAAATCGTATGCCCCGTCAGACTTTGTGGAGTCTGTTCGGGATGCGGTCAGCGGTGAAAACTGCACGGTCGTGTTAGCGGATCAGGCCGCTCATACAGAGCCGGGGAAATACACCGTGACGGTGCAGGCGACAGACGAAAGCGGCAATGTGGCGACGGCGGAAACCGCTTTGACGATCAAAGAAAAACCAAAACCGAAAGTAACCGCGCCGGCCGTTCCGGCAAACAGCGGCCAAACGAATCAGAATGCCGCCAAACCCGCCGTGAAAAACGATCCGCCGTATCTGATCCGTGTCAATCGCGCCGCCAACTGTGTAACGGTTTATAAAAAAGGAGAAAGCGGGAAATACGATTCTCCCGTGAAAGCGTTCGTTTGTTCTACCGGGGGCAATAAAACGCCGACCGGCACTTTCCGCACAACGGATAAATATGTGTGGCGGCGGTTGGTCGGCGGTGTATACGGGCAGTATGCCACCCGCATTACCGGGCAAATCCTGTTTCATTCTGTCCCGTATTTCAGCCAAAACAAAGGCAATCTGGAATATGAGGAATATAATAAACTCGGCTCGGCGGCATCGCTCGGGTGTGTCAGGCTTTCCTGCGCGGATGTGAAATGGATTTATGATAACTGCCCGAAAGGGATGACGGTGGAAATCTATGACGACGCCGCCAATCCCGGTCCGCTCGGCAAGCCTGCTCCGACAAAGATCGACCTCGCCGCTCCCGAACGCGGCTGGGATCCGACCGACCCCGATCCCGCCAATCCGTGGCGCCAAAAGCGGGAACCGGCGGTTGAAGAAGCGCCGGATGCGCCGGAAGAGCCCGGAGAATAAAATTTTACAAAATTTTTGTAGACATTTTGTAATTTTAGGGTTATAATTGGTATATTGCAGTTAAACTGTTGGAGGAATGAATATGAAGACGACGAAAAGATTGCTCGCGGCGGGGCTGGTGTTGGCAATGCTCTGCGCTTTTACGGCATGCCATAAGAAAAACGAAATCGCAGTAACGGTCGGGGAGGAAGAATTTACTTCCGCCTATTATATGTGTGCGCTGATCAATGCGGATTCCGAAGCCAAATCCAAAGTTCAGGAAACTTTGACGGACGAAGAAAAGCAGGCGACCGATATTGATTATTATTCCAAAAAGGTTGAGGACAAATCGTTTGTAAAATGGGTAGAAGATACCGCCCTTGAAAATTTAAAGAAAATCGCCGCATACAAGGCGCTTTGCAAAGAGAATAAGTTGGAAATCTCGGAAGAGGATCGGAATAACGCCGAAACATATGCCGATTATTATTGGAATAATTACGGGTACAGTTCGTATTTCGAGCCGAACGGCGTCGGGCAGGAAACATATAAAAAATATATGTTGGATTCCAATTACGCCGCCACCTATTTTGAGCATATCTATGGCGCCGAAGGCACCAAAGCCATCGCGGCGGATGCGTTGAAAACCAAAATGTTGGAGAATTTCCAACTGGCGGATAAACTGGATGTTACTTTTTCGGAAGAAACCGACGAACAAAAGGCCGCGATGAAAACCAAGTTGGACGGATATGTTGAGGCTTTGCAAAAGGGCAGTATGACCTATGAACAGGTTTATAAGGATCATAACGGTACCACGGAGGAAGCCGACACAGCGGAAACCGAGGGATCGGATGATCCGAAACCGCAGGACAGTTACGCGGAATTGCTTGGCACCGAAGATACTTCTTATGCTTCGGATTATTATGAAACTGTGAAAAACATGGCAGTCGGCGAAGTGAAGTTGGTAGAGAAGGAAGAAGGCGCCGGTTATGTGCTTTTGGTGAAAAAAGATTTGTCTGCCGATGCGTATTATCTCACCCAGTTGGATCTCACCCTGCGCCATTTGATTGCGGATGATGATTTTGATAAAGAAATCGAAGCGTATGCGAATAAACTGAAAACCACGGTCAATGATTACGCGGTCAAACAGTTTAAAGTAAAGAAAATCAAAACTCCCAGTGCTTCTTAATGCAGAAAACGGTGCAAAATAATTGATTTTGATTTTTCAACAAATGGCGGCTTTCGCAATTCGCGAAAGCCGATTTTATTCCGATGGCAAAACAAAGGTAAAATCAGCATTAAAACCAAGGGGAGAAAAACATGGGGAAAGCAGGGCTGGCCTGTTTATGCGGTGTGATACTGCTGCTGCTTGCCGGATGCAGTTTTCAGCCGATCGAATCCCAATCGGTACAGGAAGAAACGGCTTTAAAGCCTGCCACAACGGAAAGCGAATATGCCGATGTAAGCGAAACTTCCGATATGACCGGGATGCCGGATCGCATCGGGGTGGAAAGCGTCCGTGCGGGAAGTAAAGGAAGCGCCGTGCCGGAGCGAGCGGAGGCTTCGTATGTAGGCAACAGGAAATCCCATGTGTACCACCGAAAAAATTGTGCGGGCGTGAAAACCATGAAAGCGGAAAACAAACAGTTTTTCCACACCCGGGAAGAAGCGATCAAGGCGGGATTTCTGCCTTGTGAAAAATGTCGGCCTTAATCACATGAGAGGAAAAACCGCCCTCTTTTACAAGAGAGCGGCCGCAAGGACGGACAATAAACGCTTTTCTGTCTTGCCGATTCGTTGGTTTATTGCCCAAACACGGACAATAAACAGCATTGTTTGATCAGCACCGGAAGACAATAGGCACTGTTCCCTTCACAAATATTGTTTGTTGTCCGATCATAGTATTGGTTGATTATAAGAGGATATACATCTCTGTTTCAGAAACGCAAGGTGAAAATTTTGGATATGCAGGAAACGCTTGGGTATATTCATTCGTTAGGAAAATTCAGCAAACCGGCGGGCTTGTCCCGCATCAAAGAGGTGCTTTCCCGCCTCGGAGAGCCGCAAAACGCATGGGAAGCCGTTCATGTTGCCGGCACCAACGGAAAAGGCTCGGTTTCGGTGATGCTGGCGGCGGTGTTGCAGGCGGCCGGCTATCGGACAGGGCTGACCGTGTCGCCGTTTATTACGGATTTCCGGGAACGGATTCAGGTAAACGGCACGATGATCTCGGAAGAGGAACTGATTTGCTGCGCACAGCGCGTGCGCCAAACGGGTGTGGAGTTGACGGAATTTGAATTGATCACCGCCATGGCGTTTTTGTTCTTCCGCGAGCAAGGTTGCCGGGTTGTGGTAGCGGAAACAGGGCTTGGCGGCAGATTGGATGCAACCAACGCTCTTACAAAGGTGCGCGCCGCCGTGATTACAAAAATCGGAATGGATCATGCCGCGATACTGGGGGATACGGTGGAAAAAATTGCCGCAGAGAAATGCGGAATCATTCTGCCCGGCATCCCGGCCATCGCATCCTGCCGTCAAAAGCCGGAAGCCTTGGCGGTGATCCGCCGTTCCGCGCCGGATCTCACGGTGCCGGATTTGAAAAAGTTGCGGGTTTTGCAGTGTGATTCTTCGGGGAACGCTTTCCTATATCATAATAAGGAGTACCGGTTGTCCCTTTGCGGGGAATACCAAATCGAAAATGCGTTGACGGTGATCGAAACCCTGCGGCGGGTTTATCCGCAAATCCCGTATGAAACCGTGCGGGATGCACTGGCGGCGGTGCGGTTTCCCGCGCGGGCGGAAATCATCGGGCGGCAACCGCTTTGCGTGTTGGACGGCGCGCACAATCCGGACGGCGCCGCGGCTTTGGCGCAAATCATGCGGAAAGTGAAAGAACCGATTACGGCGATCATCGGCGTGATGCGGGATAAAGAGTATCACACCGTTTTAAACGATACCCTTCCTTTTTGCAAAGCCGCGGTCGCGGTCACGGTGGAAGGAATGCCCCGCTCGTTGAACGCGGCGGACTTGCGGGACGCGGCGGCGGAGTTTTGCCCCTGCCGGGTTGCCGCCGATTATCAGGAAGCCCTTGCTCTTGCGTTTGATTTGGCGGCGGGCGGGCCGGTGTTTGTGTTCGGTTCACTTTATTTGGCATCCGGCATTCGGGAGCAACTGATCGGGTTTTATAAGAAAAAATTTTTATCTCCTCCGTAATGCGACAATTTTTTTAAGGACAAGCCTTTATGATGAAAATAAAGGCTTGTTTTTTTTATGGGTGGAGGTGGTAAACATGGCAGTGGAGATCAGAACAAGCGGTTCGGCGGTTACGGCATATCTTTACGGGGAACTGGATCACCATACCGCGCGGGAAATGCGGGAAGCGATCGATCGCGCGGTAGATTTGAATATGCCTGCTTTGCTGGTGCTGGATTTTTCCAATATCAGTTTTATGGACAGTTCGGGAATCGGGCTGGTGATGGGCAGGTATCGCAATCTTGCGAAAACCGGGGCACGGCTGCATATCGCAGGCGCTTCTCCGCAAATTTATAAAGTAATGAAACTTGCGGGCATAGAAAGATTAGCAACATTGGAAGGCAGGGTAAAAGAATGAAGGCAGAAAATCGGTTTACAATGTCGGTGGCGGCCAAATCCGCCAACGAGGGGTTTGCCAGGGCGTGCGTTGCGGCGTTTGCCGCGCAGCTCGATCCCACGATCGAGGAAATCAATGATATTAAAACCGCGGTTTCCGAGGCGGTCACAAACTGTATTGTGCATGCATATAAGGAAAAAATCGGGAAAATATACATAACGGCCGAATTGACCGCGGATAATGTGATTACCGTCAAAATCAGAGATACCGGTTGCGGGATCGACAATGTGGAAAAGGCCATGGAACCGCTTTATACCACCGTGGGCGGCGAACGGGCGGGACTTGGATTTGCGGTTATGCAGAGTTTTATGGACGCGGTCAAGGTGCGCTCGGTCGTTGGGAAGGGCACCACGGTACGCATGCGGAAAAAGATCAGCAGGCGGTACGGTGCCAATTTGTAAAACCGACCGCGACTGCTTTATCGAGGAAAACCTCGGGCTGGTACACGCCATTTGTAAGCGCTTTGCGGGCAAAGGGATCGACTATGAGGATCTCTATCAGGCGGGAAGCCTCGGCCTTGTCAAAGCGGCCGATGCGTTCGACCGGGAGCGCGGCATTTGTTTTTCCACATATGCCTTCCCTGTGATCATGGGGGAAATCAGGCGGCTGTTTCGGGATGGCGGCGCGGTTAAAATTTCAAGAAGCGTAAAAGAATTGGGAATCCGAATCAGTAAGGAACGGCAGATGGCGGAACAACGGCTGATGCGGGAACCTTCGGTTTCGGAACTGGCGGCAACGCTGGCGGTTTCGCCCGAAGAAATTACCGAGGCCATTTGCGCAATGCGCCCCACCGTTTCTCTGACACTGGAAACGGAGGACGGCGTGCGCGATTGGCAGTTGCCCGCGGTCGATCACGAAGAAGAAATCACGGATAAATTAACGGTGGCGGCGGGGCTTTCTGTTTTGGATGAGGAAGAAAAGAAGATCATCCTTTGCCGTTATTACCGCGGCATGACGCAAAGTAAGACGGCAAAAGTGCTTTCTATGACGCAGGTACAGGTTTCCCGAAAGGAAAAAAGGATCCTCGAAAAAATGCGAAATGCACTGTCGGTTTGAGAGAAAATATGTGCCTCCACAGGTGTCAACAACAAGATATGGTGTAGAGAAGAGGGGGGAGAAAAAAGTTTAAAAAAAGTTGAAAAAAAGTGTTGACAAGGGAGGGAGAATGTGGTATTATAATCGAGCGCCCTGAAAAGGGGTCGGCAAAACGGACC
>CACXFE010000161.1 GCA_902766855.1 Oscillospiraceae bacterium
TTGACCGTGGAGCGGATCCATGTGCCCGCGATCGCCAAAGAGCGGCGCCTTGGGCTGGAAGCGGCTGCCAGAGAGGTGCGCTATGCGTTTTTAGAGCGTGTCAGCCCGGGATTGATCGCCACTGCGCATACTGCGAGCGACCATCTTGAAACCGTACTGCTGCATTTGGCGCGTGGAGCCGGTCTTACCGGCCTTGGCGGGATCGCGCCGAAGAGAGGGCGGTTGATTCGTCCGCTGATTACCTGCACGCGCGATGAAGTGGAGCAATATTGCGAAAAAAACGGCATTGCTTATATAACGGACAGTACCAATTTATCCGATGAATATTCCCGCAACAAATTGCGCCACCGGGTTGTGCCGATTTTAAAAGAACTGAATCCCGCGGCGGAAACGGCGGCTTTGCGTGCTTCGCTCACTTTAAGGGAGGATGCCGCTTTGCTGGAAGAACTTTCCGAAGGGGAATACCGGCGACGAGTTTCAGGCAATGTGTTTTCTTTAAAGGATATTGCTTCTTGCCCGGCGGCGATTGCCAAGCGGGCGATCAAACGCTTTTTGGAAAGCAGGCAACCCGGCTTGTTTCTTGATCATGAGCATTTGGAGCAGGTCTATCAGATCTGCCTTCACGGCGGGCGGACAGGCCTTCCGAAAGCGGTGCGGGCGGTGAGTGCCGGCGGGTTGCTTTATCTCGAACCGCCGAAGGACGACCGGCGCACCTTGACCGTTACGATTGAAAGAGCGAAGATACGATCTGAAAACGGCGAAAAAATTCATAATTTGTTATTAAAAAATACATTAGACTGTGATAGAATAGACGGGAATTTGGAAATCAGAACGCGCCTGCCCGGCGATCAGATGCGCCTTGCGGGCAGTGGATACACCAAAACTTTGAAAAAAATCTTCAACGAACTGCATATTCCGCCGCATGAGCGGGAGTGCCTGCCGGTTATTGCGGATAACGCCGGTGTGGTTTGGGTTTACGGGGTTGGTGTGGCGGCACGGTGCGCCGTTTCCGAAAAAACCGAAAATGTGTTTATAATTCATGCGCAGGAAGCGCAAAATAGTATAGATTAGGGGTTGTAGAGTTTGTCACTGGAACAGGATGTTGAAAGAGTATTGGTCACTGAGGAGGAAATTCGCGCGATATGCAAGCGCCTCGGGGAGCAAATCTCGAAAGATTATCAGGGAAAGCGGCTGCTGTTGGTCAGCGTGTTGAAGGGGGCGGTTGTTTTTATGGCCGATCTCATGCGCTCGATCACCTGCGAATGTCAAATTGATTTTATGGCGGTTTCTTCATACAGCGGCACCAAAACCACCGGCGTGGTAAAATTCAAAAAAGACCTTGATATTAACCCGGACGGTTGCGATATTCTTTTGGTGGAAGATATTCTGGATTCCGGCATTACGCTGGAATATTTGAAAAATATCTTGATCGACCGGCACGCCGCCAGTATCAAAGTTTGTGCGCTTTTGGATAAACCAGCGAACAGAAAAGCCGATATTCAGGCTGACTATGTCGGCAAAGTGATTCCGGATGAATTCGTGATCGGGTACGGGCTTGATTACGATGAAAAGTACAGAAATTTACCTTACGTTGGCATCCTTTCACCAAAAGTGTATGCCGATCAATAAGGAAAGGAGCATTTCTCTTGAATAGAAATTTAAAAAATGTGCTTTTGTATATTGCCATTCCGATCGTGTTTATTTTGGCGGTCGTTTCGGTTTCAAAGTTGACCAAAAGCACCGTGGAAACCAAATATTACGAGATCGTGCAAATGGTGAAGAACAATGAGATCTCGGAATACCGCCTGAATCTGTATAACGGCGAACTGAACTATACCAAGCGAAGCGACGGGAAAACCTATCACTACACGGTGGCGGATCCTTCGATTTTTTATAACGATGTCAACGATACCGTGATGGAAATCAATGAAAAGAACGCCGGAACCGATCAGATGGTCAAATATGATTATAAGAGCGGCGGGCAGGCGGCATGGCTGATGAATCTGCTGCCAACTCTTCTGTTGTTTGCCGTGATGATCATTTTCTGGATCTTTGTAGTTCGCCGGATGAACGCATCCATGGGAACGGATAAAACCATGGGCTTTGGAAAATCCAAGGCGCGCAAGGCGGACGGGAAGCGCAAAACCACATTTGCCGATGTAGCGGGCGCGGATGAAGAAAAAGAAGAAATGTCTGAAATTGTGGATTTTCTCAAAGATCCCAAAAAATACAACGACCTTGGCGCGCGGATTCCAAAAGGCGTTTTGCTGGTAGGCCCTCCCGGAACGGGGAAAACCCTGCTTGCCCGCGCGGTTGCAGGGGAAGCAGGTGTTCCGTTCTTCTCGATCTCCGGCTCGGATTTTGTGGAAATGTTTGTGGGTGTGGGTGCTTCCCGCGTTCGGGATTTATTTGCAGAAGCCAAAAAAGAATCCCCGGCTATTATTTTCATTGATGAGATTGACGCGGTCGGCCGTCAGCGCGGCGCCGGGCTTGGCGGCGGGCATGATGAGCGCGAACAGACGCTGAACCAACTGTTGGTGGAAATGGATGGGTTCGGCATCAACGAAGGCGTTATCGTGATGGCGGCCACCAACCGCCCTGATATTTTGGATAAGGCGCTCTTGCGTCCCGGCCGTTTTGACCGGCAAATCACTGTGAATTACCCGGATGTAAAGGGGCGGGAGGAGATCCTGAAAGTGCATTCCCGCGGGAAGCCGCTCGGGCCCGATGTCAACCTTGCCACCATTGCAAAATCCACCGCCGGATTTACCGGGGCGGATCTTGAAAATCTGTTGAATGAATCGGCTTTGCTTGCTGTGCGACACCATAAAAAAGCCATCACGCAGGAGGAAATCGAGGAAGCCACCATTAAAGTGGTCATGGGAACGGAAAAGAAGTCGCATATCGTTTCGGATAAAGATAAAATGGTTACCGCCTATCACGAAGCGGGGCACGCGATTGTGTCCTTCTATTTGCCGACGCAGGATCCCGTGCATCAGATTTCCATTATTCAACGCGGCATGGCGGCGGGCTATACCATGTATATCCCGGTGGAGGAAAAAGGCCATGTTTCCAAATCGCAGTTGACCGAGCAGATTTGTTCCTTGCTCGGCGGGCGCGCCGCGGAGCAGTTGACGCAGCACGATGTTTGCACCGGTGCTTCGAATGATATTGAACGCGCGACCGATCTTGCCCGCAAGATGGTAACGCGTTACGGGATGAGCGATCGGTTGGGTCTTGTGACCTACGGAAATGATAATAATGAGGTCTTTTTGGGGCGTGATTTCTCTTCTACGCCGAATTATTCCGAAAAAACAGCCGCGATTATTGATGATGAAATCGAATCGATGGTCATGCAGCAGTATGAACGCGCCTGTGACATCTTAAAAAATGCCATGCCGAAACTGCATGAGGTTGCCAAACTCCTGTTTGATCAGGAAAAGATTTCCGGGGAAGATTTCCGTGCAATCATGGCACAGGAATCCGCAACCTGAACATTTTGTATCAAACCGTCGGAAGCGTTTAGCGTTTCCGGCGGTTTCGCTTGTTTGATCGCACTGCATTTTTCTGCCGTGCGGCGGATATTTTCTTGCGAATTGCCGATACTATCATGGGTGATAAGCATGAAAAA
>CACXFE010000162.1 GCA_902766855.1 Oscillospiraceae bacterium
CCAAGCCCGGCAAAAATTTCATCTGTACAAGTGTAAAAATGCTCGGTTATATAAGCTTGCAGTTTGGCAATTCCCGCTTTCACCGCCGCATCTTCCATCGGCAATGTTCTCAACTTTCCGATTTCAGCGAACAGATTCATCAACCCGGTCGTTTCCTCTTCCCGCTCCCCCGATATGCCGTTTGTTTTCTGTTCATACTCGCGCCAAGCGGTTGTTTTGCCCCAGCGTTCTTTTGCCTCGGTTTCATACTGTTTTGTTTTCATAGCCATTCTCCTTGTTCATCACCATTTTATTTTCATCCGCATGGGCAACATCCTCCGCGGGATCGGGAAAATCCTCTTTCGGATGGGTGCGGAAAAACCACACCGCAAACGGAACTGTAAGCGGCAAAGAAAAAATTAAGGAAAGCGGCTGTGCCTCTTGAATACCCGCCAGACCGCGCACCTGCGCCAAAATCAACAGGGCCGGGATAAAGAGCAGCCCGCTCCGCAAAGAGGAAAGAAAAGAAGCGCCAAAACGCTTGCCTGTGCTTTGAAACAGCATTTCCGTAGTCATGCAAGGCGGAAGCGAAAGCGTTGCCAACGCCTGCAAACGAAGTGCACGGGTACCGATCTCGATCACTTGGGGATCGTTTCGAAAAATCGCGATCCATTTGCCGGCGAATGCCACCAACGCGATACTTCCCACCGCAATAATCCCTTCGGCGGCCAAAGCCGTGAAAAGGGTCGCCCGCCGCAAGCGGGCGTATTTTTTCGCCCCGTAATTGAATGCCGAAACCGGCTGAAACCCTTGCCCTACCCCCAAAGCAATCGAGAAAGCAAAGAACACTATGTGGGACACAATGCTCATCGCGGCGATCGCGGCATCGCCGAACACAGCGCATTGCGCATTCAACATCATGGTAGTGAGGCTATTCAACCCCTGCCGCAAAAGGCTTGGAAAACCGGTTGCCGCTATGTTCGCAAGAGTAGCGGGACTGCCGCGCAAAGCCATGCGGAAATCAATTTTTGATTCCGTTTTGCCGAAAAGAAACATTCCTAAAAGGATCGACCAACTCACCCCTTGGCTGATCGCCGTGGAAAGCCCTGCGCCGGCAATTTTCATGTCCAGCCCGAACATCAAAATCGGATCCCCGATCATATTCAGCCCCGCGCCTACCATGAGGCCGATCATTCCGAGAGAGGCTTTCCCCTCATAACGCAAAAAATTGTTAAGCGTAAGGCTGGAACTCATAAACGGCGCCGCCGCCAAAATGTAGGAAATATATGTTTTGGCATAGGGTGCGATCGTTTTGGTGCTCCCGAGAAGCATGACCACCTCATCCAGCCGGAGAAAGCCGAATACCGTGATCAACAAGCCGCAAAAAAAGGAAGCAAAAAAACCGACCGAAGCATGAACGGAGGCTTTTTCTTGATCCCGCTCCCCCAATGCGCGGGAAAGGATGCTCCCTGCCCCTTGCCCGAACATAAAGCCGAACGCCTGAATGATCGCCATAAACCCAAACACGATCCCGACCGCCCCGCTGGCGCTGTTCCCGAAACGCCCGACAAATGCCGTGTCCACCAAATTGTAAATATTGGTGATCAGCATGGAAAGGATCGCCGGGACGGATAGCGTCATGACCAGGCGCGGAACGGGAGTCTTGGTCATTTTATCATATTGTGAGATTTTTTTCTTTCTCTGCATACAAGTCCGTTATTCTCCTGTTTGTTCATAAGCGTGCGATGGCACTTTTTCTATTATACCCGCTCCAACCTTAAAAATCAAGGTGCGGCAACGCTTCTGTCCATGCAAAGCGAGCGGCCGGCTTTCCGCCGGCCGCTCATCTGTTTTCGATATGCTCCGCTTTTTACAAATAATAACCGCTTTTCTATCCCTCGGCGGCAGATAGCCATTCTCGTTCTTGCTAACCGTCATAGTCCTCAACGGCGCGCTCGGCCTCTTCGCGCGAAGGAAAAGCAATCCCCTTTTTCAGCAAATCGGCGTCCTCCGCGGGCAAATCGTCCAACACAATATTCCCGTAAACCGCGGCGATATTCTCCCCGTTATACAGCGCCACGCCGTTCCCGTAAGAGCGCAAGATCCATGTTGCGGGAGCGTACCCTTCCTGCTTATTGCGTATCACACGCCCGACCGTCAGTATCATACATACCGCCGCCAAGGTGATCACGACCGCTAAAATCGCCGTATTTCGCTTTGTTTTCGTATTCATAACACCCACCCTTTTTCCATAGTATCGCCCTTTTGCTTGATTTTATGCAAAAGCGGCGTTTTGCTGATTCGGTTTGCAAACAACCGCTAAAATCGCTCCGGGCGCATTCCCTCCGTCAACAGTGCCGCCGCAGACGCCATGATCGCAAAAGGCGAGTAGCGCCGGCACAGCGCGATCTTAAACTCGCCGGGGGTGATTTCCCGCCCGAAGTTGTCTTGTAAAGACCGCTGCAACGCCACCAAAGCCGAAGTTTCGGTCAAACTCGACAGCGTCACGGTATTTCGCTGATCCATCCCACAGGTAATCACCGGCACGCCGCTGTTTTGAAACACAGTAAGCGCCGGCAGATCGCCCTCTTCGCAAATACCCGTAACGCTGTCGGGAAGGCGTTGCCCGGCAAAATCCGCACTGCCTCCGCCAAACACCGCCGCCCCCCGGCATGACCCGACGGCGACCGGCTCCCGCATGACCGCCACCGTGAACCCGCCGCGCCCTGCCACCCGGTTTCCGGCCACTATATTCGCGCCGCAGCCGAATAGGATCCCGGTGATTTCCTTTTCCGTTCGATCATGTTCATCCGCAAATAAGAGGATCATCTTTTTTCGCTCCTGTTGTTCAATTTTTTGTTGACAAAAAATACTGTGTGTGTTATACTCAAATCATACAATATGTTGTTCTTTGTGACTGACGGATAAGTGGAGCACCACATGGATCAAAGAGCGTATTCAGCCGACCGTCTGGGCATTCTTATCTCGTGGTAAGAGTGCCTTTTTTCATGCGGGCAACAGAACGGAGGAATCTTTTTTGGATAACCACGATATTTATATTTCACCATTTTCCACCAGATATGCAAGCCGGGAAATGCAGCATATCTTTTCTGAAAATTTCAAGTTTCGCACATGGCGAAAATTGTGGATCGCGCTTGCCAAAGCCGAGAAACAGTTAGGCCTTGCCATTACCGATGAGCAAATCGCGGAATTAGAGCGTTTTCAAAACGATATTAACTATGATACGGCCGTGGCGCGCGAGAAACAGGTGCGGCACGATGTGATGTCGCATGTTTATGCCTACGGCCAGCAATGCCCTACTGCCGAGCCGATCATTCATTTAGGCGCTACCAGTTGCTATGTGGGCGATAATACCGATATTATCATTTTACGCGAAGCCTCGAGAATCGTGCTGAAAAAGGCGGCGCAGGTGATCAAAAACCTCGCTGCTTTTGCCGAAACCTACAAAGCGCTCCCCTGCCTCGCGTACACCCATCTGCAACCCGCGCAGTTGACCACCGTCGGGAAGCGCGCCACCCTCTGGATGAACGAGTTGATCCAGGATATGGAAAATATGCGGTTTCAGCTTTCCCGCTTACAGTTGCTCGGCTCCAAAGGAACCACCGGCACACAGGCCAGTTTTATGGAGTTGTTCGGCGGGGACGAAGAAAAGGTTAAAAAATTAGACGCCTTGATCGCACAGGAAATGGGGTTTGAAAAAACGGTGCCGGTTTCCGGCCAGACCTATTCCCGCAAGGTGGATGCCTATTTCCTCTCGGTGCTTTCCGGTTTTGCGCAAAGTGCGTATAAGTTTTCAAACGATATGCGGCTTTTACAATCTTTCGAAGAGATGGAAGAGCCGTTTGAAAAGAGCCAGATCGGCTCCTCCGCCATGCCTTACAAGCGCAACCCCATGCGGTGCGAGCGCATTTCCGCCCTTGCACGATATGTGATAACCGACGCGCTGAATCCCGCTTTCACCGCCGGAACCCAATGGTTTGAGCGCACATTGGACGATAGCGCCAACAAGCGCATCGCCGTTGCCGAGGCCTTCTTGGCGGTGGACGCTATTTTGAATATTTATATCAATGTCACCTCCGGCCTGGTGGTTTACGAAAAGGTGATCCGGCGGCGGGTGATGGAAAAACTGCCCTTCATGGCAACCGAAAACATTATGATGGAATCGGTCAAGCGCGGGAAAGACCGGCAGGAACTGCATGAAATCATCCGCGTATATTCGCATGAAGCGGCGGCGGAAGTAAAACTGAACGGTGCCGCCAACCACCTGATCGACAAGATCGCGGCGGACGAGCGGATTCCGCTCACCAAAGAAGAAATCCTGCAAGAACTGGAGCCGGGCAAATATATCGGGCGTTGCGTTTCCCAGGTGGAAGAATTCCTTTCCGAGATCGCACAACCGATTTTGGATCAATATCACGAGAATATCACCGCGGAACTGACCGTGTGAGCCAACGCAAGGAGGAAAAAAAGATGAATTTTTTTGAGGAATTGAAAGATTATGACAGTGAAGTGGCGAACGCCTGCCATGCGGAACTGGAACGCCAGCAGCACAACATTGAGTTGATCGCTTCGGAAAACATTGTTTCCAAGGCGGTGTTGTTAGCGGCAGGCGGCGTTTTAACCAATAAATATGCCGAAGGGTACCCGGGCAAGCGGTATTACGGCGGCTGTGCCTGTGTAGATGTGGTAGAAGAAATCGCGCGGGAACGCGCCAAAAAGTTATTCGGCGCAGAGCATGCAAATGTTCAGCCACATAGCGGCGCCAACGCCAATTTAGCGGTTTTCTTCGCCTTGTTGCAGCCGGGCGATACCGTGATGGGCATGAATTTACAGCAAGGCGGCCATTTATCGCACGGCTCGCCGGTGAATATTTCGGGGTCTTACTTCCATGTCGTTCCGTACGGCGTGAATAACGAAACCGAGCGGATCGATTATGAGGAAATGCGCCGGATCGCACGGGAATGCAAGCCAAAACTGATCGTGGTAGGGGCGAGCGCCTATTCCCGCGTGATTGATTTTGCCCGTTGCCGCGAGATTGCGGATGAAGTGGGTGCTTACCTGATGGTGGATATGGCGCATATCGCCGGATTGGTTGCCGCCGGGCTTCACCCCTCCCCCGTGCCGTATGCCGATGTGGTGACCTCCACCACCCACAAAACCCTGCGCGGGCCGCGCGGCGGGCTGATCCTTTGTAAAGAACAGTATGCAAAGCAAATTGACAAGGCCATTTTCCCGGGCACACAGGGCGGCCCGTTGATGCACATCATCGCCGCCAAAGCCGTGGCGTTCGGTGAAGCGTTGACGCCCGAATTCAAAGCCTATCAAACCCAGATCGTCAAAAACGCGGCGGTCTTGGCGGACGCTTTGATGAAAGAAGGGTTTGACCTGGTTTCCGGCGGAACGGATAATCACCTGATGCTGTTAAAACTGGTGAAAAACGGGATCACCGGCAAGGAATTGGAGCATCGGCTGGACGAGGTGCATATCACCGCCAATAAAAACACCATCCCGAACGATCCGCAAAGCCCCTTTATCACCAGCGGATTGCGAATCGGCACCCCCGCGGTTACCACCCGCGGTTTCAAAGAGGCGGAAATGTTACAGATCGCCAAATGGATCCGTGACGCTGTCAATGATTTCGACGCGTCCAAAGACCGTATTTCCGCAGAAGTACAAGACCTCTGCGCACAATATCCCATTTATTGATTTGAAAAACGAAAGAAAAGGTGATCATGATGGAGTATTTATCCGACATTGAAATTGCCCAACGCACCCCCATGCGCCCCATTACCCAAATTGCCGAACTGGCGGGGATCGACGAACAGTATCTCGAACAGTACGGCAAATACAAAGCCAAGATCGATCTTTCCCTCTTGAAAGAAAGCAAGCGGGAAAACGGCAAACTGGTTTTGGTGACCGCGATCACCCCCACCCCGGCGGGCGAAGGCAAAACCACCACCACCATCGGCTTGGCGGACGGGCTGCGCCGCATCGGTGAAAATGTCACGGTCGCCCTCAGAGAGCCTTCCCTTGGGCCGGTATTCGGGATCAAAGGCGGCGCCGCCGGCGGCGGATATGCACAGGTCGTTCCGATGGAGGATATCAACCTGCATTTCACCGGGGATTTTCATGCTATCGGCGCGGCTAACAATCTGCTTGCCGCCATGTTAGACAATCATATCCAACAAGGAAACGCCCTCGGGATCGATGTGCGGAAAATCACTTGGAAACGCTGTGTCGATATGAACGATCGGCAACTTCGCCATGTGATCGACGGGCTGGGCGGAAAGCCGAACGGCGTGCCGCGGGAAGACGGATTTGATATCACCGTGGCAAGCGAAATCATGGCGGTGCTTTGCCTTTCCTCTTCCATTACCGATTTAAAAGAGCGCCTTTCCCGCATTGTGGTGGGCTATACTTACGATGATCAACCGGTCACCTGCGGGCAGTTGAAAGCGGCCGGCGCGATGGCGGCGCTGTTGAAAGACGCGCTGAAACCCAATTTGGTGCAAACCCTGGAAGGAACTCCCGCCCTGGTTCACGGCGGCCCCTTTGCCAATATTGCGCATGGGTGCAACTCGGTCATCGCCACCAAAATGGCATTAAAACTTTCCGATTACGCCATCACGGAAGCGGGTTTCGGCGCGGATCTCGGCGCGGAAAAATTCCTTGACATCAAATGCCGCATGGCGGGGCTTACGCCCTCGGCGGTCGTCATCGTCGCCACCATTCGGGCGCTGAAAATGCACGGCGGACTGGATAAAAAATCCTTAGGGGAAGAAAATCTTGCCGCGCTGAAAAAAGGAATCCCCAATTTGCTGCGCCATGTTTCCAATATCAAAAATGTTTATCGCTTGCCCTGTGTGGTCGCGGTAAACCGCTTCCCCACCGATACCGACGCGGAGGTGGCGTTCATCATCGAAAAATGCAAAGAACTCGGCGTGAATGTGGTGCTTTCCACCGTCTGGGCGGACGGCGGCAAAGGCGGCGAAGCCCTTGCGCGGGAAGTGGTGCGGCTTTGCCGGGAAGAAAAGGGCGATTTCACATTCAGTTATCCCGATGAATACGGCATTGCCGAAAAAATTGAAGCCGTTGCGAAAAAGATTTACGGGGCGGACGGCGTGAACTTCCTTCCTGCCGCCTTGAAACAGATCGAGCGTTTAACGGAACTGGGTTTCGGCTCGCTGCCGGTTTGTATCGCCAAAACACAGTATAGTTTTTCGGATGATCCTACCCTTTTGGGCGCTCCGACCGGCTTTACCGTTACGGTGCGCAATGTGAAAATCTCCGCCGGGGCAGGCTTCTTGGTTGTCTTAAC
>CACXFE010000163.1 GCA_902766855.1 Oscillospiraceae bacterium
ATGGAAAACACCGTATGGCGGGCGATCGCCGGATACGGTGACAGGGAAGGCTGGGACACCTTGCGAAAACGCGCAATGGCTTGTGATAACAGTTGGGGCGTTTCCGCCAATGTATATATCCGCCTGTATAAAGGATTACTGGGCAAATAACCAAGCGCGGGGGACAGTATGGATTTTATCAAATCAATTATTTTAGGAATTGTGGAAGGCATTACCGAATGGCTGCCTATCAGCAGTACAGGGCATTTGATCATCGCGGATGAATTTATTCACCTGAATATGAGCGAGCGTTTCATGGAAATGTTCAATGTCGTGATCCAGTTGGGCGCGATCCTGGCGGTCGTGGTGCTGTTTTGGAAAAAGTTATGGCCTTTCACGGCGGATAAATCCCGCGGATATAACTACATAACCCGCGGCGGCGGATACATCAAAAAAGAGGTTATGGATCTTTGGTTCAAAGTGATCGTGGCAATGTTGCCCGCCGCGGTGATCGGCATTCCGCTGGATGATTATTTTGAAGAGCATTTTCACAATTACTATGTGGTTTCGGCGGCTTTGATCGTGTACGGGGTGCTGTTCATCGTGATCGAACGGAGAAACCGCAGCCGCCGCCCCAGGATCAACGGGATCCCGGAATTAACTTATTCAACCGCGATTTTGATTGGTTTGTTTCAGGCGCTTTCCCTGATCCCGGGTACTTCCAGAAGCGGATCCACCATTTTGGGCGCGATGATTTTAGGCCTTTCGCGTGTAACCGCGGCGGAGTTCAGTTTCTATTTGGCGGTGCCGGTGATGTTCGGCGCCAGTTTCATCAAACTGTTGAAATTCGGCTTGGCTTTTACGGGGATGGAATTGGCGATCCTGGCGGTCGGAATGATCACGGCGTTTGTAGTTTCATTGCTCGTGATCCGCTTTTTGATGGGGTATATCAAAAAGCGTGATTTTACGGTTTTCGGGGTTTACCGTATCGCTTTGGGAATTTTGATTCTGCTGATCTTTTCCTTTGTGTTATAGTCACACCCGGATCGGATCGGCAAATGCTGTGTAGCACAATAAAAAAGGTTCATAATAATGTTTTGTGACCGGGAGCGTCTCGCCGTTGGTGAGGCGCACCGTTTTTTTATTCATTCCGCTGATATGATCTAAATTGACAATATAGGTTCTGTTGATCCGGCAAAACCGGTTTTTCGGCAGAAAATCGTATACCGTTGCCATGGTTTTCCGGCACGGTATTTTTTTATGCGCCAAAGCCACCAGGCAATGCTTGTTGTCGGCTTCCAGATACAAGATGCGATGTGTAGGCAAGCAAACCGTTTCACAACCGTTTTTGATCCAGATCGGGCGCAGAAGGGATGGGGAATGAAAATAATCGGAGAGGGCGGCAAAAAGATCGCTTTGCAGCAGGGGCTTTGTGAGAAAACGAAACGGCTGGATCTGCTGTGCCTGCAAAATCAATTCCAAATGATCCGCCAATAAAATCAATGCGGCGCGGCAGCCCCGTCCTCGCAGGCAGAGCGCGGTTTCCATGCCGCCGGGTCCCGGAAGACTGCATTCCAGCAGGATCAGATGAAAAGCGACATTGCAGGACAACAGCGCCTCGCCGGAGGAAAAAACAGTGACGACGGATTCCGCCCGAATAGAATTGGTATAGGAATAAATCAATTTTTTCAGGTGCTCTGCTTCATTTCGGTCGGTAACACAAACGGCGATCCGCATAGATCGGCTCCTTTCCAAAAGGGGATGATTGCATTATAACAGAAATAGCATTATTTGTCAATAAATAGCGAAAAAATATTAAAATTATTGTTTTTGCTCCCATAAATCGCTATTTTACTCCAAAAAATGACAATTATCGCAAAAAGAACTGTAAAGTTTCCGTGAAAGAAAATTTTACAGTTTTTGTTTGACTCGCGTTTACAAAATCCTGATTTTTTTCTTTCTTTGATTGAAAGGAAGGATCAGGAAATGAAAAATAAAGAACTGTTACCCATCGTGCAGGAAATCCAACAGCGGGATATGCGGCATTTTCCCGAATTTTATGCGGCTTTTGAGAAATTGATTCGTTGCTATGGGGTGCGCTTTTCCGATGACGACGCCGCGCAGGAATTGACGGTTTTTCTGCTGGAACTGGTGTATTCGCTGGATTGCGACCAATTTCTCCCGGATGACAGCGAGGCGTTAAAGCGATATATCGCGGTGGCGATACGGAATCGCTATATTGCATTGTCCAAACAAAGGCAGGCACATGAAAAAATGGCAAATGAACTGCTGGAAGGGATGGGGGCTTTTTCGATGAATGAAGATTCTCTCGTTTTGCGGAACGCTTTACGCGAATTGCCGGACAAACAACGCTTGGCGGTGACCTATCATTATGTATACGGATACAGCGACCGGGAAATTGCCGATCGGCTTCGCATCACGCGGCAGGCGGTCAATCGCCTGAAAAACAGGGGGTTGGCGTTCTTGCGTACTTATTACGGATTGTAAAAGATTTTTTGCATAGAAAAACCAAAATCAACAACTTTGCGCCGTTTTCGGCGCAATTTTTGTTTTCCCGGCGACAGGTGCGGTTTTGTGGACATGTTCAAGGGCGGTTGTAAAACCGCCCTTGTTGTTGATTTATGAGGTTTTCTTTTGATAATCGGCTTTTTTCCAGTTGCTTGTCACACTGCTTTTTACTTCATCCCAACTTTTTTCGCCGGAAGCATATCCGCGAAGCCCGTCTGCAACTTTTTGATAATACTCGGCGTCGGGGAAGACGCGGTCAAACGCCATCATCACATTTTCGGCACTGTTTTTCAAAAAGCGCGCGGTTTCCCGGATCAACGGGTTGTCGGGCAGATCTTCCTCCGCAAAGGTATTGAACGGCATGGCGGCGGTCAGGGTTTTGCTGACGGCTTTTTTCCCGTTTTCGCTTGTAAAAAGCCATTCTGCAAAATCCGCGGCATTTTTCTGTGCAGGATCACTCGCTTTGATATTGATGGCGAGGTAGCCGTCCGCGCCGATGGCGATCCCGCGCTTTTCTTCACCTTCGATGCCGGTGTAAATGGGAAGAAATTTCACCTTTTCTTTTTGGATCGTCGCCCCGTTTGCGCCGCGGATCTGCTCCCATTGCCGGCTGGTGCCCTGCATCATGGCGGCTTGCCCGGCGGCAAATTCTTCGGCGGCGTCGGCATTGGTTTTTTGCGCGGCGGATCGGCCGTCGGTTACGGAGTTTTTGGTGTACAGATCAAAGGTATCGCGGTATTGATCGCCGTAA
The DNA here is from genome assembly GCA_902766855.1 of Oscillospiraceae bacterium. Lineage (GTDB taxonomy): Bacteria > Bacillota > Clostridia > Oscillospirales > Acutalibacteraceae > UBA737. Next base: position 3,260 of record CACXFE010000163.1, read on the forward strand.
CGGAATGAAAAAGAATCCATTCCCGCAAGGTTTTCCCGTGCGTCCCCGTCTTTTTCTCCGGCTTCCATCGAAAGCGGGATCCCGAGGAGGTGGGTGGAGAAGCGTTCTTCTTCGCCGCTTGCCAAAGAGGTGGAGGCAAAAACACCTTTGATTTTCAGTTCGGAAAGGTGCTTGCTCATGTCTTCCACCACGGTTTTCAACTGTTCATGGTTTTTGATTTCTTCCATCGAAGAAAGGGGGCTTTTCTTATCGGGCAGGGCAAAATACCGATCGGTGATTTCTTGATTATAAAGGATCCCGTACCCCGTCACACGGTAGGGAACGGCGCGCACATCCATGCCGTCTTTGATGGCGAAGGTTTTATCATAGAGGGAAGCGTATAGTTTCCCGTTCTTTAAATCGGCGCAATATTCTTTGACTTCGGTGTAATCACGGTAGTTATCCAGGGTGAACAGGGTGGGGGCGTTGCTCTTTTTTAATTCGGTTTTCAGGGTTTCGGTGTAGTTTTGGCGGTCAGCGTTGATCACCGTTACTTTTACCCCTTTTTCTTTTTCATATTCTTCCGCGATTTCTTGGTAACCGGCGGCTAAATCCGCATCGCCGTTCAAAAAGATCACGGCGGAATCGCCGCCCGTTTTCCCGACGCCGCAAGCGGACAAGGACAAGCAAATTGCTGCGCTGAAGCATAGGATAAGCATTACAGAAATTGATTTTTTCATCAGAATCCCTCCGTTTTGTTTTCCTTCGTAATGTGCCCGGAAAAACAAAAAATATGCAAATCAGCCGGAAATTCCCTTTTCAAAGCAACTCTCCCGGCAGTAGAGTCTGGTTTTCGGTATTCCACAAACCGTTTTTGAAAAGTAGACGCCTTATATTTGGAAAAAACAAAGAAATATGGTATACTATTGAAGTAAAGTGGCCGCACTTTTGTGCGGTCTGAAAATGAAAGGAGTTCTTTCCAATGGGATATAAAATCGTTACCGATTCCTGCGCGAATTTGACCGAAGCGCAGATCAACCAGTACGGCGTGGAAATCCTGCCGCTGAAATATTACATCAATGATGAGGAACATATCAGTTACTCCAAAGAAAACCGGGAAGTTTATGTTCATTTTTACAAGGAACTGCGCGACAAGGCAAAAATCACCACTTCTTTGGTAGCAAGGGAACATTGCGACCAAGTGATCAAACCGATTTTGGAAAACGGGGAGGATGTTTTGGTGCTGGCGTTTTCCTCCGGGCTTTCGGGCACTTATCAAAACATTTGCACCGCCGCGGAGGATTACCGAGTCGAGTTCCCCGAAAGAAAGATCATCGTGGTGGATACCCTCTGCGCCGCGTTAGGCGAAGGGCTTGCGGTGCATTATGCCGTTCAGTTGAAGAATGAGGGCAAGAGCATGGAAGAAGTGGCGGATTGGGTGGAAAACAACAAGTTGAATATCTGCCATATCTTCACGATCGACGATTTGTTTTTCTTAAAGCGCGGCGGCCGGCTTTCGGGCACGGGGGCGGTTTTCGGCACCCTGCTCGGGATCAAGCCGTTGCTGCACACCGCGAATGACGGGAAACTTTATGTGACCGGCAAAACCAGAGGACGCAAATCTTCATTGGATTTCCTGGTGGATTCGTTAGAGAAAAAAGGCGTGAATCTGGAAGATCAGGATATCTTCATTGTGCATGGCGATTGTGAAGAAGATGCGAAATATGTGAAAGAACAAATTAAAAAGCGTTATCGGGTAAAAAGCATTCTTTACAATTATTTGGATCCTGTGATCGCGGCGCATTCCGGCCCCGGCACGCTGGCGGTCTTTTTCCTGGGAACGGAACGGTAAGTTTTCAACCAATAAAACGCGGTATGCGAATTTCTTCGCATACCGCGTCAGTCTGTCGAAAAACCA
>CACXFE010000164.1 GCA_902766855.1 Oscillospiraceae bacterium
AACAAGTGATACAATATATAGTGTATATGCGTTTTTGGAGGTGGATGAGAAATGGCGATGAAAAAGTGGGTGGTCGGAAAGTGTGATCGCGCGCTGGCAAAGGAACTTGCCGCCGAGTGCGATACCGACCCGATCGTTGCCCTGATCGCCGCCGGCCGCGGGTTGACCGATCCGATGGAACTGGAACAGTTTTTATCGGATGAGCCGTTTTTTCAACACCCCTCGGAACTTGCCGATATTCAGGCGGCGGCGCGGCTGTTGGAAGATGCCGTGGCGGCGGGGACGAAAATTGCGGTTTTCGGGGATTATGATTGCGACGGCGTGACCGCAACCGCCATTCTCTGCCATTATTTGCGGGGCAGAGGCGCCGATTGTATCTACCGTATTCCCGATCGCTTCGCGGAGGGCTACGGCATGAGCGTGGAAGCGGTGGAAGAAATGAAAGAGGCGGGCGTCGGGCTGATCGTGACGGTGGATAACGGGATCGCCTGCCACCGGGAAATCGCCCGCGCCAAAGAACTGGGGATGACCGTGATCGTAACCGATCATCACCTGTCGAAAGATACTTTGCCCGAAGCGGACGCCGTAGTGGATCCCCACCGGAAGGATTGCCCTTCCTCTTTTAAGGAAATCTGCGGCGCACAGGTGGCATTTGCCCTGATTTGTATGATGGAAAACCGGGAGCCGGAAGAATTGATCCCGTATTACGCGGATATTCTGTGCGTGGCGGTGCTGGCGGATGTGATGCCGCTGGTGTTGGAAAACCGCTGTATCGTAAAATACGGGGTTGAAAAATTGCGCACTTCCCCGGCGGTGGGGCTTTCCGCCGTGATGAATGTGGCGGGGCTGGATCGCAAAACGCTGGATGCCGGGCGCGTGGCGTTCGGGATCGCGCCGCGGTTGAATGCCGCCGGCAGAATGGGGGACGCCGGGCGAGCGGTGGAATTACTGCTGGCGGATACGATGATGACGGCGCTGACGATCGCCAATGAAATTGATGCCGATAACGCCCTGCGGCAGAAAACCGAAAAAGAAATCTTTTTGAAAGCCATTACCCTCATTGAGCAGAACGGTTACGGGCATGACCGCGTGATCGTGGTGGCGGGGGAAGGCTGGCATATCGGGGTGATCGGGATCGTGGCTTCCCGCATTGCCGAGCGGTACGGCCGCCCGGCAATCGTGATTTCGATTGACGGAGAGAAGGCGACAGGCTCGGGCAGAAGTGTGGAGGGCTTCCCGCTGTTTGAAACCATTGCCGCCTCCTCGGAAATGCTGTCGCGTTTTGGTGGGCATCAATCCGCGGCAGGGGTGGGATTGCCGACCGAGGCGATCCCGCAGTTCCGCGAAAAGATCAACGAAACGGCGGCCTTAAAGCCGTATATTCCGCCCACTTTGCATTTGGATTGTAAATTAACGCCCGCGGCACTGACGGTCGATCTGGCGGAGGCGCTGCGGGTATTGGAGCCTTTCGGCCCCGGAAATCAGGCGCCGGTATTCGGGCTGTTTGAAGTAACCCTGGTGCGGGTCACGCCCATCGGGCAGGGAAAACATCTGCGATTGATTTTTTCAAAAGGAGAAAACTCGTTTCAGGCACTCCTCTTCGGCGTCACGGCGGATGCGTTTTGCTTTGAACCGGGGGATGTGCTGGATGCCGCGGTCACGGTAGAGCCGAACCTGTATAACGGCGTTTACAGCGTGACGGTCCAGATCAAGGCGCTTCGGATGAGCGGGCTCGGAGAAGAGGTATTCGCCGGTATGGAGGCGTTTGATGATTTTATGAGCGGCAGGAGCCGCAAAAAAGAATGGCTTTTGCCTTCCCGGGCGGAGATCGGGGAAATCTATAAAACCGTTGCCGAGAAAACCCGCGTGGAAGAGCGGATCAAGTATCTGTTTTCGGGCAGGATCGGATACGGAAAAACCATGGTTTCGCTGGCGGTGCTGGAAGAACTCGGCCTGATCGTGAAAGAAGCGGACGGGCGCTTACACTTGCCGAAAGAGCAAAAACGAAACGAATTACAAAATTCCGGCCTTTACAGAAGGCTGACGGAAAGGGGAGAAACGGTGTGACGGAACAACAGGAACGGGATTATCGGGATCTGATCGAAAAAATGAAAGAATTCGGCGGCAATTACAATACCGAACTGGTCAAAAAGGCTTATGAATACTGCGTGACCGCCCATGAAGGGCAAAAGCGTTACAGCAACGAGGATTATTATATTCATCCCGTGAATGTGGCGAAAATCATCGTTTCCCTCGGGATGGACAGCGAGTCGATCGCCGCGGCGCTCTTGCACGATGTGGTGGAAGACACCGAAACCACGGTGGAGGATATCAAGCGGGAATTCGGAGAAGATGTGGCGCTGCTGGTGGACGGTGTCACCAAAATCGGCCGCCTGAATTTTTCCACAAAAGAGCAGCAACAGGCGGAAAGTCTGCGGAAAATGCTGATCGCCATGGGGCGGGACATCCGCGTGATCGTGATCAAACTGGCGGATCGCCTGCACAATATGCGCACGATCGACGCCATGCCCGAGCAAAAGCAACGGGATAAATCACTCGAAACGCTGGAAATTTACGCGCCGATCGCGCACCGCCTCGGTATCCGCCCGGTCAAAGAGGAATTGGAAGATCTGGCGATCAAGCATCTGGATCCGATCGCGTATCACGAGATCGAAGAAATGCTTACCCTCAATAAACAGCATCGGGAGCATATTTTGGAAGAGATCCGGCGGCGGATCGAAAATCGCCTGCGGGAAGAAATGCCCGGGGTGGAACTGGCGTTTCAAAGCCGTGTGAAGTCGATTCACGGCATCTACCGCAAGATGTATGTGCAAGGCAAAAATTTCGATGAAATTTATGATATTTACGCCATCCGCATCATCACGGATACGGTGGCAAACTGCTATAACGCCCTCGGGATCATGCACGATATGTTCCGCCCGATCCCGAATCGCTTCAAGGATTATATTTCCACGCCGAAACCGAATATGTACCAATCTCTGCATACTACGGTGATCAGCCGCGCGGGGATTCCTTTTGAAATTCAGATCCGCACCTTTGAGATGCACCACACGGCGGAATTCGGTATCGCGGCGCACTGGAAATATAAAGAGGGCATGACCGGCAACGATAAAAAAATGGAAGAAAGGTTGGCCTGGATCCGGCAGATTCTGGACAGCCAGGCCGCTTCAACCGACGCAACCGATCTTGTCAGGAGTATCAAGGTCGATCTCTCACAGGAAGATGTGTTCGCCGTGACGCCGAAAGGCGATGTGATCAATCTGCCGGTCGGTTCAACCGTGGTGGACTTTGCGTTTGCCATTCATTCCGCGGTGGGTGTCAAGATGATCGGCGCCAAGGCGGACGGCAGAATCGTGCCGATCAATCATGAGATCAAAACAGGAGAAGTGATCGAGATCATCACCACCAATCAGGCGGGGCACGGGCCCAGCCGCGATTGGCTGAATATCGCCGTTACTTCACAGGCCAAATCCAAGATCCGTGCATGGTTTAAAAAAGAAAAACGCGCCGAAAATATCGCCGCAGGCAAAATGGAGATCGAGCGGGAGTTCCGCCGGGATGGGATTGATCTGAACGAGGAGGAATATACCGAGTTTATTGAGGAAATCGCCAAGCGGTGCCGCTTTGCCGATGCGGAAGAGTTTTACGCGGCGATCGGTTACGGCGGGATCTTGCTTTCGAAGATCATGCCCCGCATTAAGGAAGACTATAATAAGCGAACTGCCGCCAAGCAGCCCCCCGAAATCGTCACACTGCCTGAAAAACAGAAAGGCAAATCGACCGACGGCGTGGTAGTGGAGGGCATTGATAACTGCCTGATCAAACTTTCCAAATGCTGTTCGCCCCTTCCGGGGGATGATATTATCGGGTTCATCACGCGCGGGCACGGGGTTTCCATTCATAAACGGGATTGCAAGAATGTGCCGAAGAATATCGCGCTGTCCGAAGAGCCTGACCGGTGGATCGCCGCACATTGGGACGCCACCAAAAATGAGAGTTTTATTTCCGCCTTGCAGATCTCCGCGATCGACCGGGAAGGGTTGCTGGTTGATCTGATGAACGCGGTGTATAATATGCGGGTGCCGGTGAGAAGCGTAAACGCCCGGCAAACCAGAGGCGGCAACTGTGTGATCGTGATCACGGTCAGCGCCGAAAGCGTAGAGCATCTGCGCAGCATCATTGCCCGCATTGAAAAATTGCAGGGAATTTTCAGCGTGGAAAGGATCAATCAAACATGAAAGCGGTCATTCAACGAGTGAAAGAAGCCGCCGTCACGGTGGACGGAAAGACGGTCGGGCGCTGCGGCGAGGGCTATATGATCCTGTTCGGCGCCCGCAAGGGCGATACGGAGGAAGATGCCGATCTGCTTGCGAAAAAAACGGCCCTTTTGCGTGTTTTTCAGGATGATGAAGGCAAAATGAACCGCTCGATCCTGGATATCGGCGGGGAAGTGTTGGCGATTTCTCAATTCACCCTTTGCGCGGATGTTAAAAAAGGCAATCGCCCTTCCTTTATTGAGGCCATGCCGCCGCAGGAAGCCAACCGTTTATATGAGCGGTTTTGCGAAAAACTGAAAGAATACGGCGTGAAGCGGGTGGAAAAGGGTGTTTTCGGCGCGGATATGCAGGTCAGCCTTGTCAATAACGGGCCGGTAACGATCCTGTATGACACAGAAATCTGGTGTAAACATGGAGATTAGGGTTTTGCATTTGGGATTGATCAAAACCAACTGTTATCTGGTGGAATCGCCGGGGGCGGCCGTGGTGATCGATCCCGGTTTTCAAACACAGGAAACGGTGGATTTTTTGGCGGCGAATGCGGCCAAAGAGCGCATGATCCTGATTACCCACAGTCATTTTGATCATATCGGCGGCGCTCCCGCTTTGCGGGAGGTAACCGGGGTGCCGATCGGCATCGGGAAAGGGGACAGCGCGGCTTTGGCGGATCCCGCAAAGAACCTTGCCGATCGGTTTCACGCGCATTTCGCGCCCTTCGTTGCCGATCGCACTTTTGCAGACGGGGAAACCGTGCAGGTGGGGGATCTTTCGTTCCGGGTGATCGAAACACCGGGGCACACCGTGGGCGGGGTTTCTTATTTGCTTGACGGTGTGCTTTTTTCGGGCGATACTTTGTTTGAGGGGACCGTAGGGCGAACGGATTTCCCGGGAGGGGATTTCAAGGCGCTTAAAAAGTCCCTGCGGCGCTTGATGACGCTGGACGGCGAGGTGCGTGTTTTGTCCGGTCATGGGGATGAAACCACCATCGCGCGGGAGCGGCAGACCAATTTGTTTTTACGGTGACAGTATGAAACTTTGTTTGATCGGGCATGATTTTCGGTATGAACTGGAAAAATTGATCCGCCTTTTTTTACCTTTTGAAAAACAAGAATTTTTAACTGCTGATCCGGGAAGTGAGGATCGCGCGGTGACGGTGTGCCGCCAAGAGGCGGAAAACACGGTTCTTTCGGCGGATCTGTTTTTGGGGGATCAGCATTTTACCGCGGAAAATACCTTGCCAAACCGTCATGCGGAGTATGAAAAAGAATGCGAACGCCTGCTGGCGGTGGCGTTGTACGATTGTTTTGTGCGGGCTTCGGGGTATGTGCCGCCTTGGGGGATTTTGACCGGCGTGCGCCCCGCGAAACTGTATGCCCGCCTTGCGGCACAGGGCGAAGAAGCGGCAAACAGGTGGTTTTGTGAGGCGTTGAAAGTACAGCGCCATAAAATTGACCTTTGCCGGGACACGGTGCGGGGCGAAAATGCCGTGACCGCTTTATCCCGGCCGGATTCATTCAGCCTTTATCTTTCGGTTCCTTTTTGCCCCAGCCGGTGCAGTTATTGCTCTTTTGTTTCCCATTCGATCGACCGCGCCAAGGGGTTGATCCCGCAATATGTCGCGTTGCTGTGCGAAGAACTTCGACAAACGGCGGCGATTGCAAAGCAGTGCGCGCTGCGGCTGGAAACGGTTTATATCGGCGGGGGGACGCCTACTTCTCTTACGGCGGAGCAGATCGCGCTTCTGATGCAAACGGTGCGGGAAGGTTTTGACTGCTCTTTTCTGCGGGAATTTACGGTGGAGGCCGGGCGCCCGGACACCGTAACAAAGGAGAAACTGCTGGCGATCCGGGATAACGGCGGCACCCGGATCAGCATCAATCCCCAAACGATGAACGACGCGGTGTTACAGGAAATCGGCCGCCGCCATACCGCCGCACAGACCGAGGAGGCGTTTGCCTTGGCACGGGCGTGCGGATTCCGGAATATCAATATGGATCTGATCGCCGGTTTGCCGGGGGATACGCCCGCCGGTTTCCGGGAAACCTTGCGCCGTGTGCTGGCGCTTGACCCGGAGTGCGTCACCGTGCATTCCCTTGCCATGAAGCGGGCCTCCGCGTTATCAACGGGCGGCCGTTTCCCCGAGGCGGAAGCGGGCGCCGCGGCGGAGGAAATGGTGGAATACGCGCGCGCAAAACTGGCAGAAGCGGGATTTTCCCCCTATTATATGTATCGACAAAGCAAAACCGTGGGAAATCTTGAAAATGTAGGGTACGCCAAGCCCGGTTTTGAAGGGCTGTACAATGTGTTTACGATGGATGAAACCCATACCGTGCTTGCCTGCGGCGCTTCGGCGGTTTCCAAATTGCGCCAGCCCGGCGGCGCGTATATCGAGCGTATTTTTAATTATAAATATCCATATGAATATATTGACCGCCATGCAGAACTCATGAAACGCAAAGCCGGTATCGTGGATTTTTATCGGCGGTATGGCTTGGCGGAAAAGAAAGAGTCTTGAAAAAAGCGGGGAAATATGCTACAATGAAAAAAATGAACAAAGGGTGAGGGAAATGGATTTTTTGGATGACGCCGTTACCAAGGCAAAAGAAGTGATTGATGTTGTTTCGCAAAAAACCGGCGAAGTAGTCGGGGTGGGAAAACAAAAATTGGATATTGCCACCTTGGAAAGCAAGCGTAAAAAAGATTTTGAATTGCTTGGAATGCTGTACTTCGAAAAGGTGAAAGACGAAACGGTGGAGGATGACAGCATCGGCCGCCTGATCGTTTCCATCACCGAAAAGAATGAGAAGATCGACCGGCTGAAAGCGGAAGTGAACAGTGCGAAAAACAAACGCACTTGCCCGCATTGCGGCGCGCTGATCGAAAAAGATTCGATTTATTGCAGCATTTGCGGCGAAAAATTGGTGGAAGAGCCGGAAGAAGATTCGGCGGAGCCGGAAAATACGGAAGAACAATAAAACACGCGGGCGGAAATGGAAAAATGTTCCGCCCTTTTTCTTTCGGGGAAGAAGCGGGAGGAAGAATATGAAAATCGGAATTGTGGTAGCAGACCGGGAAGAATGGCAACCCCTGCGGGAGCAGGTGGAACAGGGTGATTACCGGGAAGAAACCTTTCTCGGCAGAGAGGTGCTTTGTTTTTCCCTGCCAAACGGCGCGCAGGCGGAAGCCATTTTGTGCGGCATCGGCAAAGTAAACGCGGCCGCCGCCGCGGCACATTTGGCGGACAGCGGCTGTCATGCGGTTTTGAATTACGGGCTTTCCGGCGGGATCAGCGGGGTCGCGCGCGGGGAAATCTGTGTTTGCGACCGTTTTTTAGAGCATGATTTTGATTTGACCGGGATCGGGTACAAGCCGTGTGAAAAGCCGGATCAACGATATATTTACTCGGCGGATCGGAAATTGACCGAGCGGTTGTTGGCGCTGGCGCCCGGCGCAAAGACCGGCACGGCCGTTACCGGGGATACCTTTGTGTCCGATCCCGCGCTGCGGGATTTTTTGAAAACGCAGTTTCATGCCATGTGCTGCGATATGGAAACCGCGGCGATCGCCTATGTTTGCGAGTACGCGGGGATCCCGTTTGCCAGTGTGCGCCGGATCTCGGATGACGCGGGGAACGACGCAATCGAAAGTTACCGCGAAATGAACCGGATGCACGAGATGCACCTGCATGATCTGATTTTGCGGTGCGCCGCCGGCCTGGAAACTCTATGACGGAAGAGAAGCAGAGTTTTCAGCGCGGAGCGGTGATTTTGCTTTGCTCCGCGGTGTTGGTGAAACTGATCGGGGCGCTGTTCAAAATTCCGCTTGCTTCGGAGTGGTGTTTAGGGGATCTGGGATTCGGATACTTTTCCTCCGTTTACGATTTGTTCGGCCCTATCTATTCGGTGGCAATGGCGGGGTTTCCGGTGGCGTTGGCGCGGCTGGTGTCCGAGCGGGAAGCGGCGGGCAACCGGGAAGAAGCCACGGCGTATTTTCAAACCGCCCGGCGTGCTTTTTCCCGGATCGGTGCGGCGGGGATGGCATTTATTGTGTTGGCGGCATTTCCCGCGGTGCGCCTTTTTCATCGGGAAGCGGGTTCGGTTTATATTTTGTTTGCCTTGGCGCCTGCGGCGTTTTTTTGCGCCGCCATGTCCTCTTATCGCGGGTACTATCAGGGGCGCGGCAGTATGACGGCGACCGCCGTTTCAGAAGTGATCGAGGCTTTGGGCAAGTTGTTGCTCGGGTTTTCGCTGGCGTTTTGGATCGTGCGGGAAACCGGCAGCGTTATGTGGGGGGCTGTGGGCGCCATGGGCGGGATCACGGCCGGTACGGCGCTGGCTTTCGGGTATTTGAAATTTTATAATGGACGGCACGGGATCCGCCCGCGCGTTTCTTCCCCTTTGCATCAGGGGGAGCGGGAACGGGTTCAAACGCTCTTGTTGCTTGCCTTGCCGGTCACTCTGGCGGCGCTATCCAATAATATGGCGCCGATGATCGACGCCCTCACGGCGGAATGGCGCGTCAGCGATGCTCTGCTGCAAGACGGCGCGGCGATCCGCCGGGGCCTGGCAATGGCCGGTCTGCCCGACGGGCAGATCCCCGCCGTTTTATACGGCTTGCGTTCAAAAGCCTATACGATCTATAATCTGGTGCCCACTTTTACGGCGGTTTTATCGGTCAGCGCGGTGCCGGTGATCGCGCGGTTTGCCGCACAGGGCAACGGGGAAGAAGTGCGCCGGAATACCGATAC
>CACXFE010000165.1 GCA_902766855.1 Oscillospiraceae bacterium
CTGACCTTCTTGATCAGTTTCGCCCCGTTATACCATACGGCGTAATCTCCGTCGGCCTGTTTTTTGAAGGCATAAGAGAAGGTTTTGCCGCCGACGGTCATTTCCGCCGCAAGATCGGGCGAAGCCAGCCCCAGGGCTTTTTTAGATGCCGCCGAAGTATCGAAAGAATAGGCCCCCGCGACGGATACTCCGCTTGAAAACAAGCCGAAAATGTCGTCCACATGATCCGCGATGCGCTTGGTGGGCGAAAGGGTGAGATACGCCGCATACGCGGAAATATCGCTGTCCGTGTTCGGCACAAGCACCAGTTTTTCGGGGAAGTTCACCCCCGAAAGCGTTAAGCGGTCAAAGGAAGTCAGCTTTCCGTCATCGCTTTTATAAGTGGAGGCAACATCGGTCAGATCCACCGCGGGGATCGCGGCGGTATCCGCCAGACTCAACGCGTCAAAATCAAAACTGCCGACGGCGGAAACTTCCGCAATGTAGATTTTTTCTTCGGTGGAAAGTTTCACATAAACGCCGCTGTTATCAGGCGATTCCGCCCCGACCAGAATGGCATATTCCGTACCGTCGTTCTTGACGACCGCTACTTTGACGGGCGGCTGATCCAGCCCGCAGTCCGCCGCCGATTTCGGCACTTCCCGAATGGCTTCGAGTTTCGCCGCGTCAGATGCGATCCCGGACAGGGAATAAGAATCAATCACATCCGGATCGTACCCGTCCAGATACCATTTCACGGTTTTGGTACTTTCCGAAGAGGAGGAAGAAGTGTTTTCTTCCTCTTGTGAATACAGCTGGAAGGTGCCGCTCGGGTTGGTCACGGTCACGGTTTTCAAATCATCGGCACTGCCGTTCAACACCTGCACGGTTTCAAACGGTTGATCAGGCGTGTCATCGTCGTCCTTTTCGGGGATCAGTTTGATCACGGCAACGGTGCCGCCCACCAGAATTGCCACCGCAAGCAGGGATGCGATGATGGCCGGCCAGCGTTTTTTCTTGCCTGCCTTTTCCGTGGCTTTATAAGTGGTCGGATCGGAAAAAACGGTGGAAACCTCTTCGGTTTCTTCGGTCAATCCGGGTTCTTTTTCGGGAAATTCACTCATTGCGCGTTCCTTCTCCTCACAAAGATCACGATTCCGGCTGCGATCATCGCCAGCGGCAGGAGGACCATGAAGATCACGCGGATCAGCATGGCGTTCGATTCGGAAACGGAATCGGCAAAACTTTCGTTGGTGATGGTTTTGGAAACAAAGGAAACACCGGTGTTTTCCGCCCCCACCGCACGCTCGGCACAGGCCAGCGTGATGTCTTTATTTGCCACAGAGGATTGCTCGTTATAAATCGAATTCAAAAATTCCACACTGCTGAACGCAAACACATAACTGGAAATCTCTTGGTTGTCTTTGTTATAATCGGTTTGTTTTGCTTGCAGGACGCCGGTATAACTCTTTTTGGTGTAATCGCCCGCGCCTGTCCAGGTGGCCGAAGTGCCGACCGGCGCCGCCACAACGGATTCCGGCGTGGTGATCAGCGAAGTGGTGGCAATGTTGCCTTCCGATTCGAAGGCGGCTGTAACAGGCACATTATATCCCGTGATGCACAACTGCATGCCGGCGGTGAGTTCTTCCGTGGTGCTGGCGGGGTACATTCCCATGGTCATCGGCTCATCCGGCATATGGTTGTTATCGTTGGTTTCAAACAAAATGCCTTCTTCCACCGCGATGCCCCATTGAGAGAGGAAATCATAGAAATTCGGCAGATACGGCGCCGTGGCGTCGGCAAAGAAGAGCAAGCCTTTGCCGAGTTGATCGTCATGATCAAGGAATTCCGCCAACGCGTTGAGTTCGTTTTCCATAAAGTCCACGGTCGGCGCGACAATGATCACCGCGTCAAACTCATCGGAAATGGAAGTGATCATCGCGTCGCTGATCACGGAAATATCGTAGTTGTTGGCTTTCAACAGGGTTTGATATTCGGCGGTCAGGTCGTTGGCGGAATGCCCGGTCAACACGGCGACTTTTTTCGTTTTATCGCTTGTTACATAAGCGATCGCGCCGGTGACCGCCGTTTCCACATTGTTGCCGGAAACTTGCGAGGTGCTGTACCCGTAAGCCGCATAGGTCGAGTCTTCGCTCACTGCATAAATATCGGTGAAACCTACGATTTTATGCCGCTCCTGCTCGCCTTCGCCGGCTGAAACGATGATGTCGCCGTAATGCAGGCGTTCATTGGAATATTTCGCGGAAATTTCGGTGAATTTGGTGTCCTGTGTGTCCACATAACGCAAGGAGATCCTGCTGTTGTACGCCGGGTATTTATCCAACAGTTTAACGGTTTGGTTGTAATACTCCGAAGCGTCCGACGAAATGTTGTAAAGATTCTGTGCATAGTATCCCATATACCCGCCGACATAGTTATCTTTGTCGGCGCAAACGGTGATGGAAACTTCTTTGTCCAGTTTCCGCAAAAATTCGATATTTTCTTCACTGACGGAGTTTTTCTTTTCCGCCGACATATCAAATTCCAGCACAAACCGTTTGGCAAGCGCGCCGAGCAGCACATTCAGCACAATGATCCCCGCCAGCACCGCCGCCGTGATGGCAACGGAATATCCGCCGCGGCGCAGAAGGGCCTGA
>CACXFE010000166.1 GCA_902766855.1 Oscillospiraceae bacterium
AAGAACGATCCGCTCTGTACGGGAAATTTCGTTAAAACCAATTTTCAGAATTTTTGTTAGAAAAATGTTAGAAGACCATGTCCTTTACCTGCTGCTATATTTAAAATCAAAATGATCCTAAACACCACGAAAAAAGTCAAGTGTGATTTGCCTGATCATACTTGACTTTTTCGCCATTGCTCTGTCGGCAAAGATATATGGTAAACGGTCCCTACGGAGATACCTGTGATGTGTTGCTGCAAAATGCATCGCAAGAGGTGTTGGATTCTTATCCCTGTTTGATCCTTTCCGGCAATCCGGCGCTTACGAACGAAGAGACATCCCGTTATATTTCCTATGTTCGACAGGGAGGAACGCTTTTGCTGAACACAGCTTTCCTTCCTCTCTTTCCCGCTTATCGCGCGGCGTATTCCGGCATTTCGGGCGATAGAATCCAAGATGGGGAAGGAACCGTTATCGTGTATGGACCGGATTATTCGCTGGATACGCTGGATGGGATTTTGAAAGAGCAACTTGCGCGATTGCTTCCGATCACTGTCAGCGGTGACGCGGAGCACATGGTTAATATTAAAGACGGCAGCGTGATCGTAACACTGATCAATAATGACGGGTATTATTACCATCGAAAAACGGGGGAGTATCTCGATACTTCTGCCACGCACAGTGTGACGGTTACTTATCATGGAAGCGGATCTGTTCGCCAGATCAAGGAACTCTGGACAGATACGCAACTGGGTTCTTGTTTGCCGAATCAAAGCGAGACCACCGTGTTGTTAAAGCCGGGCGATGTCAAAGTCATCGAGTTTTGCTTTTAAAATACTGTACGCGGCAGAATTCTTTCTGCCGCGTAACAAATGAAAATTTACAAAACCTGCAAAACGGAGGAATCGTATATGTTTACGATCTGTAACAAAGCCATGACAGTGAAAATTTCACAAAGCGGCGACTCGTTTACCGCTGTTTGCGGTAAGAGAAGGTATTTGGCCGAGGGTGCATATTATGAAACTGCGACGGGAGAACGCCGCATGTTTTCCAATTTTACGCCTAAAATCAAAGAATCACACGATCAAAAAAGCATTCGCTTTGACTATGAATGGTTTGTTGCGACCGTTTCTCTTCCTGGCGAGGAACCGGAATTAGATTTTGAAATCATCGGAACCGAAACCTCCGATCATATAAAAGCCATATGTTGGCCGGGGGCAATCCGGCGAGAATTTTCCCCTTCCGGTGCAACTGTATTGCCTATTATGCAAGGAATGTTGTTGCGGGATACGGAAAAGAAGGCGTATAATATCATGGAAGGCCAATTTTACACCCGCGAAGGCACCATGCCATGGTGGGGACAGTATGATGAAGATAGCGCTTATTTTGCACGGGTTATCACCCCGTTTGATGCACAGTATCGCTATTGTCATGATATCGGCACGGCAACGAGTGTCTCCATTCATTGGATCCCGTCGCTTGGAAGTTTCCGCACTTCCCGCCGGATGCAGATCCGCTTTTTTGATACACCATGCGATTATGTGGTTTTTGCCCGTCATTATCGTGCTCTTTTGGAGAGAGAAGGCGAAATCGTAACTTTAAAACAAAAAGCCGAAAAAAATCCTACACTGGAAAGGCTGATTGGCAGTCCGGTATATAACGGGCCTCTTATTTATTATCAAATTGAGCCGGAAAGCAGTTATTATAACCATGAAAATAAAGAAAAAAATACGGCTTTAGTCACCTTCGATAAAGCCTGTGATATGATACGGGCGCAAAAGGCCAAAGGTGTGGAAAAAGCCTACATCCATATTGATGGTTGGGGCTTGGGCGGTTACGATAACCTTTGTCCTCGTGTACTGCCGCCCTGCCCGAAAGCGGGTGGAACCGAAGGCCTGCGCCGGGTTAAGGAAACCTGCCGCGAATTGGATTATTTATTGGCTTATCACGATCAGTATCGCGATTTTTATTATATTTCCCCCGATTTTGATCCTCAAAAGGCGGTCACGCATGAGGGAGGAAGCATTACAAGTAAGGAAGAAATTGTCTGGTACGGCGGGAAAGAGGCACAACTCTGCGCCAAAGAAGCTCTTGCTTTTGTGAAGAGAAATTACGGACAAATGCAAGAAGAGGGAATCTGCCCGGACGGAGCGTATTTGGATGTGTTTTCTGCTTCTGATTTAGATGAGTGTTTCCATGAAAAGCATCGCATGACAAGAGAAGAATGCGCTAAAGCACGAGGGGCATGCTTTGATTTTATTCGGGAAAATCAAATGATTGTCAGTTCGGAAGAAATAATGGGCTGCTTTGTGAAACACCTTGATTTAGTTCATCATAGTCCCTATATCGGGTGGGATTGAGTACAACTGCGGAATGGTCGGGCATGGACCTTTCACCTGTGACAAACTCTTTACGGCGCAAACAAGGCTTCACGACGGCACACCGGTTTTGCGCATGTATGAGTTTGAGCGAATTCGCCGATGCGTGTATCAAATGGACTTTTTTCTGCCGGAAAATTCTCCATTGCTTTACGGGAGAATGCGCATCGTGAATCCCAACAGGGAAACGGTACCAATGTATTGGTGGACCAATATCGCTGTGCCTTCGGGTGAAGAATATCGCAATGTTGTGGATGCGGATACTGCTTATGTCAATACGAACTATGTTGTCGGGAAGGTTACTGTGCCAGAACATGACGGCAGGGATGTGACCTATCCGACCAATAATCCTATTGCTGTGGATCATTTTTGGAAAATCGGGCGGGAAAAGCGAAAATTCATGGCGTATCTCGATCAAAACGGTTACGGCTTTGTACAGACCTCAACCGTCCGTTTAAAAGGGCGGAAGCTGTTTGTTTGGGGACAGGGGAAAGGCGGTGCTCGCTGGCAGGAATTCTTGACCGGAAACGGTTCGGAAGGGAAATATGCGGAAATTCAGGCGGGGATCGCTTCTACTCAATATGAATGCCTTCCGATGCCACCGAAAACCGCGTGGGAATGGGTAGAATGTTATGGTGCGTTGCAGGCGGAACCGACTGCCGTACACGGAGATTGGCGCGGTGCGATTGACGAGGTGTCCCAAAAACTTTCTGCAATGATTTCTCAAAACGACTTGGAAACTCTCTTGCAAAAAACGCACGCAATGGCGGTTTCCCCAGCGGAGAAAACGGTTTTGTCCGGTTCCGGATGGGGGAAATTAGAAGCGTTGCGCAGAGAAAAGCAAAAAGAAGCCCCCTTGTGCCGGCACCTTGATTTCGGCGCGTTGCAACCCGAACAGAAAATGTGGCAAGTTTTACTGGATAGCGGTATGATGCCTGATCAAGAGGAGAACGACTTCCCGCTTTCATGGATGTTGCAATCCGAATGGACAAAGATGTTGGAAAAAGCACCGGATGGGTATAGTAAGTTTCTTCATCTTGCTGCTGTTTTTGTGGCGGAGGGGAATCCGAAAAAGGCGGAAGACTATATTCAAAAAGCACTTTCGTTACGGCGTACTCCTGCGGCACTGTCTATTTTTGCACAGGGGTGCCGATTATTGGGGCGGAATGCTGAGTGGGCGGCAAGTCTGCAGGAAGCCTGCGAAATGTTGCCGGCGGATATTTCGCTTGCGAGGGAAGCATTGGCGGCGGCACTTGCTGTCGAACATTATGATGAGTTGATCCGTTTGTATGAGAACTGTGAAAATGGTGTGCATCAGGATGGCAGAAGCACGATGTTTTATGCTTTTGCATTTTTGCGCCGGGGTGAAATCGACCGTGCGGAAACCTTGCTGCACAGAGAGGGCGGATTGGTTGTTGCAGATATTCGGGAAGGGGAAACCAGTATTACCGACCTGTATTTGGAATTGGAAAAAGCAAAAGCAAATCGTGAAGGGCGACCGTTTGATCCTGATTCGATCCAAATCCCGAAAAGATTTGATTTTCGTATGTTTGTCTGATG
>CACXFE010000167.1 GCA_902766855.1 Oscillospiraceae bacterium
ATCCATCGGCAACGGTACGCGGCATGACCGCGCAAAGCGGGAAAAAATGCAGTTGGGCGCTGAAATCATCCCCCTGATCCGCAAAGACAATACCGATCGGAACCGTACTTCTCCCTTTGCCTTTACCGGCAACAAATTTGAATTCAGAATGTTGGGATCGGCTTCTTCAATTTCAGATACCAATGTGATGCTCAATACCATGGTGGCGGATGTGTTTATGCAGTTTGCCGATCGGTTGGAAAACTGCGACGATCCCGAAGCCGAAATTCCAAAGCTGATCAAAGAAACCATGGAAGCGCACAAACGCATTATTTTTAACGGCGACGGATACTCTGCGGAGTGGCAGAAAGAGGCCGAACGCCGCGGTTTGTTGAATCTTCCGAGTACGGTGGATGCTTTGCCGCTTTTGAAAAGCGAAGAGAATATCGCTTTGTTTGAGCGCCATAAGGTACTCAGCCGTTCCGAGATTCATTCAAGAGTGGATATTGTGTTGGAGAATTACGCGAAGATTTTACATATCGAAGCGCTGACGCTGATCGAAATGATCAGCCGGGATGTTATCCCCGCCATCACTTCCTATACCAATTCGCTTTGCACCGTGCTGTTGAATAAAAAGAGTCTTGGCATCCCGTTTGATCAGACTGCGGAAGTCGAAATATCTTCGCGACTTTCCGCGGCGGCGGCTGAATTGTATCAACTGACCGCGGAATTGAAAATGGCGGTTTCTTCGGCGGAGCGCATCCCGGATATGTTGGAACGCGCGACGGTCTATCACGACCGGGTTTTAAAACTGATGAACGATATCCGCGTTTTTGCCGACAGTTCCGAAGCCGTGGTATCAAGAGAAGTATGGCCGTATCCGAGTTACGGCGAATTGCTTTTCTGTATTTAACGCATAGGATGTATATTTTTCCTCTTCTTTGAATATCTTGTAATAAGAACGCATAGAAAGAGGAAAAAATATGGATGAAAAATGCTTCAAAACCAAGGTAAGTCATTATGAAACCGTATTGGCGGAAACGGCGGAATGCCCGATCGACGCGGATTTTACTCTGCCGGATTTCTGCCCGGATATTTCCAAAATTTTAAAATGCCGCGCCGTGGCGAGGATCTCTTCCAAAGGCGTGACCGGGAAGACGCTGACGGTGGATGGCAACGCCCCCATCACGGTGTTGTACTGTGAAGAATCCGGGGCGCTTCATTCCTTTGAATATCAATATCCTTTCAGCAAAACCATCGAATTGCCGGAAGAAGCGGAGAATGCGGAAATCCGCCTTTCCGCACGGTGCGAATATCTCAACTGCCGCGCGGTAACGGCACGCAAAATTGATATTCACGGGGCTATTGCCATCAAAGCGCGGGTACTTCGTGTGCAAAATACCGAAATCCTTTCGGATTTTGATGACGCGGATGTGGAACAGCGGCGGGAAACCGCGCCCGCTACGATGCCGATGGGCTTTACCGAAAAAACACTGATGATTGAGGAAGAAATCCCGATCGGGCAGGGGGCAGGGCCGATCGTTTCGGTTCTGCGGTATGACGCGAAACCTACGGTGGACGAAGCAAAAATCATCAACGATAAAATCGTAACCAAAGGCAATTTAGCGGTTTCGGTGCTGTATGCGGCGGAAAATGCCTCGGTTCCGCAAAGTCTGAAAACCGTGTTGCCGTTCAGCCAGATTTTAGAGTTAGAAGGGATTCACGAAAATTGCAAGTGTGAAACAAACGCCGAACTGTCTTTTCTTGAAATTCGGGTGAAATCGGTGGATCATGTGCCGAAAACCTTCTACTTGACGGCAAAATTGTATTTGAGCGCGGTGGCTACCTGCGATAATGAACTGGCCGTGATCACAGATGCGTATTCCCGCCGCCATGCCGCGGATATTCACACCGATCGCGTTCAGTTTGACCGGATCGCCCGTAATGTAAACGAAGTGTATCACTGCAAGAAAAATCTGACGGTCGATTCCCCGATCAATTCTGTCATAGAGTTATGGTGCGACCTGCAAACGGTTTCTTCCCGGTTTGAAGACCAGGAAATGATTTTATCCGGCACGCTGGCGGCTTGCATGATCGCCGCGGATGAGGAAAACGCGGTGTCATACATCGAGCGGGCGGTTGATTTTGAATACCGTTGCCCGCTGAACGAAGACACGGAAAATCTTTCCTGCGTTCCAAGAGTGGATGTTCTCTCCTGCGGGTATACCTTGCTGGGGCCGGACAGTGTGGAACTGCGGGTGGATCTGCATATCAACGCCGCGATTCATGAAACGAAAGAGATGACTCTGGTAACCGGGATCGATGTTTTAGAGAAGCCGCCGCAAAATAGCGACGATCACAGCGCGATGACGATTTATTTTGCAGAAGAGGGCGAACGGTTATGGGATATTGCCAAGCGGTATAACGCCGGGAATGCCGAATTGATGCAGATCAATCAATTAAACAGTGAAATATTGCCGGAAGGAACTATGCTGCTGATTCCTTCGGCTTGAGAGTGGCGGCAAAGTCGCCCCTCTCTTGGACGGGGATGCCGTTCGCTCGAAAATCACTAATTTTCGGCATGCGCTCTATCCCCGCCGATACCACCCCTGTGCCCTTGAAAACCGCTTGACAATCGGTTTTCGCTTATAAGGAGTTTTTCCGCGCCCTGTTGCCGGAAAAACAAAAATTGCGCCGAAAACGGCGCAAAGTTGTTGATTTAGTTTTTCGACGGATTAAAGCCTGCTTTCGCTTGTGCGAAAACAGGCTTTTATAAAAGAGTTTTTCCGATTTATTTTCCCTTGAACAGATTACCGCCGGAACAATCAATCGTAACGGTAAGCGGAAACTCTTTAAAAGTGAGTTTTTTTACCGATTCACAACCGAGATCGTCATACGCGATCACTTCGCAGGCAACGATGCCTTTCGCAGCCAAGGCGCCCGCCCCGCCGATCGCGCAAAGATAAACCGCCCGGTTGCGGCGGATCGCATCGACCACGGCGGCATTGCGTTCGCCTTTTCCGATGGTGGCCGTGATCCCTTTATCATATAATGCAGGGGTGTACGGATCCATCCGGGAGGAGGTGGTAGGCCCGCAACTTCCGATGGGAAGGCCGGGCGGTGCCGGCGTGGGGCCGGCATAATAAATAACGGCGTTTTTTAGTGGAAAGGGCAGGGATTCGCCGCTTTCCATTTGCTCAAAGATCCGCTTGTGCGCCGCGTCGCGCGCGGTATAAACCGTGCCGGATAAAATCACCCGATCCCCCGCGTGAAGCGTAGGGCAGGCGGCTTTTAATTCTTCTGTTGTCAATCGTACTTCTTTCATTTTACAAGGCTTTCATACACTTCGTCAAACTGTTGCTTCTGTTCGCGGCTTCCCTTGGCGTTTTCTTCGATCGTGCGGCGGGTTTCGTCAAGCGAGCGGATCAAGGTGTTCACTTCGCTTACAAAACTTTCCGAAGTGGTTTGGATATGGTCTTTCAATTCTCCGAGAGAGGCATGCGCTTCTTGCAGGGCGGTGAGATTCTTTTCCACTTCGCTTTCCGCCAGTTGCACGCTCTGCTCCGAATTGGCCATGATCGCCTGTGCGTTCGCCTGCGCCACAAGATACAACTTGCCGATGTTTTCGGACAAGCGCTCGATCTCTTCGTATTTTTCGCTGAATTCGGCTAATTTTTTCTCGATCTCGAACTTTTCGTTTTGAAGTTTTACCGCGTTTTCATTGGAACGCGCCAGTTCTTTTTCCAGCAAATCCAGTTGCTCGGAAAGGGCGGCTTCCTTATCGGCAAATTTTTTCTGCGATTTTTCGATATACGACAGAACATCCTCCGTATGAAAACCGAATAAACTTTTTCTGAATCCTACTGACATTTTCATCACCGCAAACAGTATACCATCTTTTTCATCAATTTACAAGATTTTTGTTGTATTGACTTTTTTTTGCAAAAATAGTATCATAGTATCAGCAAATAAAAAGGATTTGATCATCATAGAATTTACAGAACTTCGCCGGCAAATCATCCGGAAATTTTTTGCTAAAATGAATGATATGCAGTTCAGCGCCGTCACCCGGGTGAACGGGCCGCTTTTAATTCTGGCGGGTGCGGGAAGCGGGAAGACCACCGTGCTTGTCAACCGCATTGCCAATCTGGTGAAATTCGGCAACGGTTATCATTCCTCTATGGTACCGGAAGGCATCACGCCGGAGCAAATTGCCGCGGGGGAAGCGTTTTTAAACGGCGAAGCCGATTTTGTGCCAAACGGCTGTTTTGCGGTTTCACCCGTACATCCGTGGCAGATCCTTGCCATTACCTTCACCAATAAAGCGGCGGGGGAGTTGAAAGAACGGATCGCCGCCCGCCTCGGAGAAGACGCCAATGACCTATGGGCAGGCACTTTCCACTCGGTATGCGGCAAAATTCTGCGCCGTTACGGCGATCGGCTCGGCTATACTTCTCATTTTACGATTTACGATACCGACGATCAGCGCCGTTTGATGAAACAGATCATGAAAGAAATCGGTGAAGATGAAAAAATCTTGCCGCATAAATCGGTGCTTTCCGCCATTTCCCGTGCCAAAGATCAGTTGATCACCCCGCAGGAATACAACGCATCCGCCGCGGATTATCGCCAAAAAAAAGATCGCGCAGTTGTATACGGTTTATCAGAAACGCCTGTTGGAAGCCGATGCGATGGATTTTGATGATATGATCTGCAACACGGTCACATTGCTTGAACATCATGCCGATGTGTTGGAGTATTATACCGAAAAATTCCGTTATATCATGGTGGATGAATACCAGGATACCAATATCGCACAGTTTAATTTAGTGCGGCTCTTGGCATCCGGGCGGCAGAATCTCTGCGTGGTGGGGGATGACGATCAAAGTATTTACCGCTTCCGCGGCGCCACGATCGAAAATATTTTGCATTTTGAAGAGTATTTTCCGCAAGCCGCGGTGATTCGGTTGGAACAGAACTATCGCTCTACCTCCAATATTTTGAACGCCGCCAACGCGGTGATTGCCCATAATCGCGGCCGAAAAGGAAAAACACTTTGGACGGAGTGCGGTGACGGCGCAAAAGTGCAGGTATACACCGCGCAGGACGAACGGGATGAAGCGCGCTATGTGGCGGACGAAATCCTTCACAATGTGGAAAACGGCGCATCCTTTTCAAGCCAGGCGGTGCTGTATCGCATGAACGCCCAGTCAAACGCGTTGGAAAGCGTATTCGCCCGCAGCGGGATCCCCTATAAAGTGATCGGCGGTCTGCGCTTTTATGACCGAAAAGAAATCAAAGATGTGATTGCATATTTGCAGTTGATCAATAATAAGCATGACGATCTGCGCTTGCGCCGCATTATTAACGAGCCAAAGCGCGGCATCGGGGAAACCACGCTCTCACATGCTGCACAAATCGCGGAAGAACGCGGTGTGTCGCTTTTCGAAGTGTTGAGCGAGGCGGATCAATACGCGGCGCTTACCCGTTCTGCGGGAAAATTGAAGGATTTCTGCCGCATGATCGACGAATTGTCCGTGATGGCGGAGGATTTGTCGATCTCCGGCTTATTTACCGAACTGCTGGATAAAACCGGGTATCGGGAATTTTTGATCGCCGGCGGCGAAGAAGAGCAGGATCGCCTTGATAATGTGGAGGAGTTTTTGTCCACGATCATGCAATATGAAGCGGAAACGCCGGAGCCCGGCCTTTCGGATTTCCTCGAACAGATCGCTCTGGTAAGCGATATCGACGCACTGGAAACCGAACGGGACAATGTGGTGCTGATGACGGTACACGCCGCAAAAGGGCTGGAATTTGAGCATGTGTTTCTTGTCGGGATGGAAGAAGGGGTTTTCCCGGGAAATCAATCCATTTATGCCGGCGAAGCCGAGATCGAGGAAGAACGCCGCCTGGCTTATGTCGCCATCACCCGCGCGAAAAAGACTTTGACGGTGACGAACGCATATACCCGCATGATCTTCGGGATGACAGGCCGCAATGCTCCGTCGCGCTTTTTGGAAGAGATTCCCGGGGATTTATGCGAGCGTTCCGGCATGATGGTTCGCTCCTTTCTGCGTGAGCGGCGGGATGGCTTCGAAGGAAACGCCGACTTTACGCGCCGCGCGTCGAATTCCGTTCATACGGCACAAAAGGGAAATGCCGGCAACTTTGCACCCGGGCAGCGGGTGTCGCATCCTACTTTCGGAGTAGGGATGATCCTTCAGGTGCAGCCGATGGGCAGCGATTGTTTGCTGGAAATCGCTTTTGATACCGTCGGTACGAAAAAACTGATGGCGGGCTACGCAAAATTAACGGTTTTGTAATTGATTTTTTGCCTGCGATGCGATATGATAAGGATATAAAATAGGAATAGGTGATGTTTTTGTCTGCTTCAAGCCATGTTGTGAAGAAAACGGCACGCACTGCTTTAAAAGGAAATTGGCTCAATGCGGTGCTGGCCTCAACCGGTGTGATCATCGGCGCGTTCCTGATGGAATATGCCGCGTATTTTTTCGGTACCGCTTTTGGGGAATCGGCAGGGAATATTCTGTATGGAGTATTGCTGGTTTTGTTGCTCGCTCCTTTGGCGCTTGGGCTGATTCGCTATTTTTGGCGGATGATTTTCGGGGTGAGGGAACACCCGGTGGCTGTGTTTCACTATTTTTCTTCCCCTGCGCAGTATCGGCGCGCCATGGGGTTGACGGTGCATCTCGGCTTGCGCCTTCTCTTGTTCGGGGCGTTGCTGTTTTTGCCGGTGCTGGCGGTCGATTTGCTTTCCGGCATTCGCTTGTATGATTTCCTGCATATCCCTGTGCCGCTTTGGGCTTCCAATCTTTCTTATCTTTCGGTCTTCTTTAAAACGATCGCAACCATGGCGCTGTTTTTCATCATGCTGCGCTATTATTCGGCGCCGGTGCTGGCGGTGGCGGATGAAGATATGGAAATTGCGGAAGTGGTTCATATGTCTACCGTGCTGGCAAGAGGAACGGTGTTGGACTTCCTGTTTTTATTGTTGAGTTTTCTCGGTTGGCTGCTGCTTTCTGTTTTCTTCGCGCCGCTGATTTTTACGCTTCCGTATTTGATTGTTGCCATTTGTGTGCAGGTGCGGTTTGCGGTGACCGAATATAACCGGCGGGCAGAGTTGCTTTACGCTTCCTCCGCACCGACATTTGAAGCAAGGCTTTAAACACTCTTTTTCAAATTTTTTTGA